>JANQET010000268.1 GCA_028278265.1 Myxococcota bacterium | reverse complement strand
CCGGTGACCAGAGGCGCGGATTTCCCTCGCGCTCGTGCGGGCGGAGCGCCCAGCTCTCTCCGGACTCGAGCTCCCGGAGGCCACGCTCGAGCGCACCCCGCGGCGGCCGGATCAGCGGCCCGACCACCGTCGTGGGCGACCAGGCGGAGCCCACCGGCAGGCTCCGCGCCGCATCGCAGAGCGTCCTGCGAAAGGCGTCGTCCTCGAAGACCTCCTGCTCCAGGATCAGCAGCGAGGTCGCCGAGCACTTCTGGCCCGCGTGGCCGAAGGCGGACTGGACCACGTGAGCGTTGACCAGCTCGACCCGCAGTGCAGCGGGCGTCACCGCGGACAACAGCTTGGTCTCCTCACAGGCGTTCCGCACCGCCACATGATTCGCTCCGGCCAGCAATGAATAGGTTTCGTACACGAGGTATTCGTTGTCCTGCGAGTCGATCAGCACCACCCGCGCCAAGCTGGCCTCTCCGTGAAGCACCACTTGGGCGGTGATCGCCGCACCGAAGACGGCACCGCGATTAAATTCGAGCTCGATGAGATGACCTTCGGTCAAATCGTTTCCACGGGTACTGAACGACCGGTGAATCGGTTCGGCGTCCAGTACCTCGCCGTCCAAGGAGAAACTGTTTTGCAGAAAAGCAGCCGCCGGTCGAGTATGACCCGCGGGCTGCCACGCAACGAGCGCCACCGCCAGGGCGACAATTCCGCATCCCATTGTTTTCTTCATCTTCTTTCTCCTTATCCCCAATGATCCACTTTGCATCATAGACCAATCCCAATGTCGAACTCAACCGATGATACGCGAACCGCTGCTTTACCCGAAAAACTTCAGCGACCGATAGAAAAGAGCCCTCCAAATAAACCCTCGAACATTTGTGCAACATTGGGCTATAGTGCGCCATCAAAGGAGTAAATAATGAATTTAATCGCGAAACCCCTACTAATGACTTGGTTCACTAGGATCTTACTGACAACTGTCTCGGTGGTGACCTGCGCGAGTTGCAGCTCTGACGATCCGGTAGATCCTGACAGCGGCGCAGATGCAGACACCGACACGGATACTGATACGGACACGGACACCGACACGGATACAGACACCGATACGGATACGGACACCGATGCAGACACGGATACCGATACCGATACGGACACAGACACCGATACAGACTTCGATATTGATACGGACCCGGCATTGATGTTTATCAGCCAATGGCAGACAGACAACAACGGCACCACCGCGGTCAACCAGATTGCCTTACCGTTGGTGGCCAACGGCAGTTATCACTTTGTGGTCGACTGGGGAGACGGCACCGAAGATACAATCGCAGCGTGGGACGATCCCGCCACCATCCACACCTACGACACTCCGGGCACCTACCAGGTGCGCATCCGGGGCAAAATCGTGGGGTGGTCGTTCTTGGGCAGCGGTGAAGGACAGAAGCTGATCGAAGTGATCAACTGGGGTTCGCTCGGTTTTGGGGACACCACCGGACAGTTCCAAGGGTGCCGGAATCTGACCATCAGTGCGGCGGACCAGCCCGATTTGACCGATACCACGCGGTTGGCCAAGGCGTTCTCCCTGTGCACGGTGCTGACCCATATGCCGGGCCTGAATCAATGGGATGTGTCAAAGGTCACCGAGATGGACGAAATGTTTCTCATGGCAGCCGTATTCAACCAGGATATCTCCGGCTGGGATACCTCCAACGTCCGGGACATGGGCGGGATGTTCAATAGCGCCGCTGCCTTCAACCAAGACATCTCCCAATGGGACACTTCCAATGTGATCGATATGGGGGGCATGTTCATGGTGGCCAGCTCGTTCGATCAGGACATCTCCGGATGGGACGTCTCCAAGGTCGCCAACATGAGCCGAATGTTCTACAACGCAGCCGCCTTCAACCAGGACATCGCCGCCTGGAACACCGGCCAAGTGACCAATATGAGCGGGATGTTCAACAATGCCGGTGCCTTCAACCAGGACATTTCCGCTTGGGACGTATCGAATGTGACCAACATGAGCTTCATGTTCGCCAATGCAGACGCCTTTACCCAGGATATCACCGGCTGGAATACCTCGAGCCTGACCAAGACGGCCGGCATGTTTTTCGAGAACGGCACCTTCAATCAGGACATCTCACAGTGGAATACCTCGAAGATTACCGACATGAACGAGATGTTTTATCGCGCCACCGGGTTCAATCAGGCCCTCTCCAACTGGGACACCTCACAGGTGACCGATATGAGCTCGATGTTCAACTCCGCTACCGCCTTCAACGCCGATATTTCCGGATGGGATGTGTCAAAGGTCGTCAACATGAGCCGGCTGTTCCGCAAAGCCGGACTGTTCAACCAGGACATCTCCTCCTGGACCCCGACCTCGGCGACCGACATGAGCGAGATGTTTTCAGAGGCCCGGTTGTTCAATCAGGACCTCTCCAATTGGGACACCTCACGGGTGATCGATATGTCCGGAATGTTCTTCGGAGCGATGGCCTTCAACCACGACGTAGGCGGGTGGAATACGCAGCAGGTCACCGATATGTCGGCGATGTTTTTCAACGCCAATGCCTTCAACCAGGACATCTCCGCTTGGAACACCGGCTCGGTCACTGCGATGAAGCTGATGTTTCAGGACGCGATTGCCTTTGATCAGAACCTCTCCGGCTGGGACATTGCCGACGTCACCGATATGACCAACATGTTCGGCAGCATCGCCCTCTCCACGGCCCACTACGACGCCCTGCTCATCGGCTGGGAGAGTCAGGAGGTCCAACCCGGCGTCGTGTTCGATGGAGGGGACTCCAAGTACAGTTCAGGGGCGGCGACAGAGGCGCGCGCGAGGCTGATTAACGACGACGGCTGGACCATTTCAGACGGGGGAACGACCCCGGGACCGGCCTCTCATTAAAGCAATTGCGAACAGTTCATTCGGTGTGGCGTTCAACTCTTCGACTCTACCGTCAATCTGCTACTTCTTCTTGGACTCTTCCTCGGCCTCGTTTTTTGGTCCGCAGCTCTCGAATAGCTGTTTGAACTCCTCGTCGTTCTCGATGTCCTCGAAACAGTCCTCGCTGCTCAACATGAGCTCTTCCATATTCTGAGCAGCCGGATTGACCAACGCACACTTGCGCGTTTTCATCAGGGCGATCAGCTTGGGCACGACGCACGTGGCCAGGGCGTTGCTCGCTTTCTCGTCCATTCCCTCAGCGGCGAACCCTTCGGCGAGTTCGCCGGTGAGGGTCTCCTCCATGATGCTCCAATCGTTGGGGAAGTGTTTTTTTGTGCATTCCAAGGTGAATTGCATCTCTTTTGCTTCATAGCCGACTTCATTGAAGCATTTCTCCTGTGCCGCCAAATGCTCCTGCTCGCTGGTGGTCGCCTGGTTGTAAAGGTACGAGCAGTCGGTCGTGTTGAGAAAAGCGATCGCCTTGTCGGTCGTGCAAGCGGCCAGGGCGTCCAGGGTACGGCCCGACAATTTAACCCCCTTAAACCCTTCGGCATACGCGGCGCGCTGTTCCGTTTGAATTTCGCTTTTCGCATCATCCCACCCGGCGCCCATGGCATTCGTCGCCGACACCATGACCTGCGGACCGATAACGAACTTCCACAACAGAACCCCGGCGATGACGACAACGGCAGCGATTCCCTTTTTCATGACTCCTCCCCTACGGACTCGCGCGAAAAAAAACTCGTCATTTATTTTCTCGACGAGCCCTACAGCTAAATGGTTGTTGATAAAAATAGACCATGGTTTTTGCAGCGGGTCAAACACGGTCGTTCACCGGGACTGCGCCACGAGTCTCCGGATGATCGGTTATTGCCAAGCCGATTGAACACCTGGTATATAGGTCCCTTGTTCAACCCTTCTTCGCTGACCATTGGAGGTCGGCATTGCTGGACGGATGAATGGACGACGAAACACTTCAATCTCTCGAAGCGGCTTTTACCGCGAGCCCAGACAACACCGCGCTATTGACCGTGCTCATCAGCACTCGGCTGGAACGGGGAGAGGTCGACCGAGCTGTCCAATACCTCGCGTCGACAACAGTTGATTTGAACAGCGAGGCCCTGCGGCACATTGTCGCCGAGGTATACCTGAACGATGGGCGCCCCGAGGAAATACTCGCCCTAATTGAAGAGGGAACCGACGAGGACTTGATTTGGCGCGTCCGGGCGCTGAAAGCCCTCGATCGCACCGACGAGGCGCGCCCCTTGTACCAACGAATCGTGGCAGCGAATCCCACACTGGAGGATCCGGAGCTGGAACTACTGCTCCGCGTCCCGGTCGACTCCCAACCGGATCCCGCCCAACCGACCAAGGGCAAGCTCCGCGTGATCTCCAACGACGACACCGACCTCACCGAGGTGGAACGCTTGCTCGCGCCCACCCTGACCCCCATCACCTTTGCCGACGTGGGCGGATTGGACGAGGTCAAAAAACAGATTCACAAACGCATCATCCTCCCCTTTCAAAAACCGTCCCTCTTTTTGAAATTTCGCAAACGGGTCGGCGGCGGGGTGCTGCTGTACGGGCCCCCGGGGTGCGGCAAAACCATGCTCGCCCGGGCCACCGCCGGGGAGTGTCACGCCCAGTTTCTGTCGGTCTCCATCTCCGATATCCTGGATATGTACATCGGCGAGTCGGAGCGAAAACTACACGCCATCTTCGAAAAGGCGCGCTCGAGAACCCCCGCCGTACTCTTTTTCGACGAGCTCGAGGGGCTGGCCGCCAAACGGCAGTATTCCCGTGATGGCGTGGCTTCTAAGTTGGTCAGTCAGTTTTTGTCGGAGATGGACGGATTCACCCACAACAACCAAGGGGTGCTGATCCTGGGCGCCACCAATGTGCCCTGGGCCGTGGATCCGGCCTTCCGGCGACCCGGGCGATTCGATCGGTTGATGTTCATTCCACCACCCGATCGGAAAGCGCGCCAGACGATTCTGTCCCTCCTGCTCGAAGACAGACCCCATGAGGGGATCGACATCAACGCGCTGGCCAAGAAAACCCCCGGCTTCTCCGGCGCCGATCTGGAGAACCTGGTCGAAAACGCCGCGGACGAGGCCATTGAAGCCTCGGTGGAACAGGGCCGGGAGGTGCCGATAGCGACAGCCCATCTCAAATCGGCCGTCTCCGAGACCAAGGCGACGACCACCGAATGGCTGACCACTGCCCGCAACTACGCCCGGTACGCCAACGAGGGAGGGCAGTACGACGAAGTACTCGCTTTTATTCAACGGCATGGAAAGTGACTGATGACCGACGCCACCTATCACATTATCGATGAGCCCCGCCCCGGCAGTCTGAGCAAATGGGCGACCAACCCGTTTTGGATCCTGCTGACGCTGATGCTCGGGGGGGCCTGGATTGGATGGTGCTGGTTCGCTTTCAACGCCGTCGCCATTGGCAGTGCGACACTCAAAAAAGAGATCGCCTGGATGGTCGGCAGCATGGTTGCGGTGGCCGCCGCGGTGCTGATTATCGGCGCAATGTTGTCGCAGATGGGAGACGCATCGCTCGGCTACTGGATCATCGCACTGCCGGTACTCAAGATTGGCGCCGGGTACTACGTCTACGTGATGCAGTACCGTTCTTTTGCGTTGTACGAATACTACGGCGGAACCGTGCGAAACGGGATGTTCGTCACCCTGCTGGCGTTTCTCTCGCGGGGATACGTCTATGACGCAATCGGTCAACCCTTTTGGCAAGTGGTGTTGATGTAAAATGAACGAAAGAACAAAAGAACGCCATTTTCATCAAGCGGAACACTACTGGGCGTCCGGGCTCTACCACCAGGCGATCGAAGCGTTCAAGCGCGTCCTGGCAACGGATCCCGACGACAGCGATGCCCACGCTTATCTCTCCCTGTGCCTGATGCAGACCAAGCGACCCCATGCGGCGATGGTCGAAGCACAACTGGCCCTGCGCCTCGATCCCATGTCGGTCGTGGCCCATCTGGCCATGGGCACCGCTGCGCTGGCCAAACGCCAAGCGGCTGCGGCGGAGAAGCATCTCACCCAGACGATTGAGCTCGACCCGATGTACGTCCCGGGCTACCTGAGGTTGGCCGCCCTCCGGGCGTTCCAGGGGGACGCCAAGGCCCAGCGCGAGCTCCTCGACAAGGCCCAGTCCATCGACCCGGAAAACGAAGCGGTTCTGGTGGAGCTGGGGGAGCTCTGTCTCTCCCAGGGGGATTTGTTCGGCGCGCGTCGATGGGCCGAAGAAGCCCTCTCGATCAATCCGGAGCAGCTGGATGCAATCGTGCTGATGGGCCACATCGCGCTGAGAGACGGACGTCTGGAAGCGGCCCAGGAACACATGATCTGGGCCCTGCAGGAAGACCCCACAGATACCGGCGCCCTGGGACTGTTGTCGGCCATCAAGGCGCGGAAGAACTGGTTTCTCGGACTGTGGTGGCGGTACAACACCTGGATGAACGAACGGGGCGTCCAGCGCATGATCGTCATCCTCATCGGCGCGTACATCGCCTACCGGGTAATCAATCAAATGCTGATCGCCTCCCAATTGGACGACGCGGCGAATCTGGTCTCATACCTTTGGCTGGGAGTTTGTGCCTACACCTGGTTCGGCCCGGCGTTGTTCCAGCGATCCATCGACAAAGAACTCAACAAGGTGACCCTGGCCGACGATTTCTGAGCTGTTTCCCTCTATTCGATCGCGTCGCAGGGGCAGGTAATCGACACCTGCACGTCACCGGTTTGAATAGCGGTGCAGGTATCACCGAGCAGCTCCAGCTCACTGGGGGGATTGACCTTCCACCCGTTGGGATCGTCGTACGGCACCGGTTCTCCATCCACGACCACCGAGCACTGGTCCTCCATGCCCGGGACGAATTCCCCGTCCACTTCGAGCGTGCACGGACGAATGCCGTAGATGATCTGCTCGAACGCTTCACTGAGCGCCTCCTGGCTCAACGCCTGGTAGTAGGGCGCATCCGGATCGCCCGGCCCCACGCCGGCCCCGGCGTTGGCCATCTCCTGCATGTGCTCGATACTGACACCGTCACCGACACTGACGATGAACACCTTGATGCCCCTGGCATAGGCGTCCTCTGCCGCCTTGACGGCCAGCTCTTTGGCCTCAGGGGTCTCGCTGTTGGGCACCTGGCAGGTGTTGGGCTCCCCGTCGGTGACCAGCACAATCGCCTTGGCATCCGGGTGGGCGTCCTGGAGCAGCATCGCCGCGGTCTCCTTGATGCTCTCTCCGGTGGGGGTGTCGTCGGCCGGACTGGAGTCGTCGTACAGCTCCCGGATGGCCTCGAAATTGTTCAATTTGGGGTCCACCTGGGTCAAAAAGGGACACGGTTCACCATCCTGGGTGCCGTTGTAACTGGTGTAGAACACCACTCCGAATCGGATCTGGTCTTCAAACGAGACCAAGACCCCTTCATTCGGATCGAGCAGGGTTTCCCCCAGCACCACCCATCGGCTCTTCTCCACCGAATTCGAGAAGTCGTATCCCATGCTGCCGGATTGGTCGATCAGCATCGATACGGTTGGGGTCTGCACAGTGAAATTGACCTCGATCTCGACACAGTTGGTGTCCGTATCGAGGGGTTCGGTGTCAGAATCGCCATTGTCGCTGTCGCTGTCCGCGTCACTATCCGAATCGGTATCACCATCCCCATCACTGTCACCGTCCCCATCGCTGTCCGAATCTCCGTCCGCATCCGCGTCGCTGTCGCTGTCCGTATCCGCGTCGGTATCCGTATCGGTATCGGCATCACTATCTCCCGATCCTCCGGCATCCGGCGCTCCGCTGTCCGGTTCTTCATTGACAGTAAAGTCTTGTTGGGTACCGCAGCTGCCGATCAACCCCGCCAGGACCAATAGGGCTGCGTTTGTTCGCCAAAATCGATTGCTCATGATACTCCTCCAACCAGGCGGATCATTGCGATTCGGGTGAATTCTTGGGGCAAGTTATGCGAGAGCTCACGCATGTCACATCTTCAAGTGCCGGCCAACATATATTGTTTGTCAATAATACGGAACGACAAACAGATCGTTTTATTGCATTATTACGACCTGTTTGTAAAGATTAGAGTGCCGATCGCTCGAATAAAGCTACTTTTTTTTTGATTTTATGCTTTTTTTCCGACCACGAAACGGGGCTTGATGAAATAGATCAGTGTCGGTAGAAGAATCAGGCCGCCGAGCATGCTGATCACCATCCAAAAGACCAACAACAGACCCATGTCCGCCTGAAATCTAAGAAAACTCAGGGTCCAGAACGCCACTCCGGCGATCATCGTCGTGGCGGTAAAGGTCACCGCCTTTCCGGCCGTGGTGATGGCTCGGACAATTGCTTCTTTCAAATCCCTCAGATTGACAAACTCTTCCTTGATTCGATCGACGATGTAGAGCCCGTAGTCGACCCCCAAGCCCACCCCGAGGGCGACCACCGGCAAGGCGTTTACATCGAGACCGATATTTCTCGCGCCCATCAACGCATAGGTCAAATAGTTGGAGATCAACAGCGGAATCAAGAAGAGAAACCCGGCGATCAGCGAGCGATAGGCGATGCTGCAAAACAGGAACACAATCGAAAAGGCCAGGATGGTTACCTGGGCCTGATGCCAGGTCACCACTTCGTTGATCGCCGCGAGCAAGCCGCCGTATCCCCCGGCCAGCCGAAATCGCACCCCCTTGATCGGATTGTCCTCGATGAACTGCTTGGCCCGGCCGACCACCCGCCGCAAGGTCTCGCCCTTGTGGTCTTTGAGGTACAAGGTGATGTTGGCGTTCTGACTGTTGGTGGTCACAAAGCGCACCAGATCCCCGGGTTCCACCGAGGTGTAGATCATCTCCAGGAAGAATCCGGCCTCCCGCGGATCAGTGGGAATCAGCTCCCACTTGGGATCACTGCCGTGGAGCACCGAGATGATTCCCGGCAGCAGATCGGCGATGGAGCTGGTGGCGGTCACCTCGGGCAGGGCCTCCATGTGTTTTTGAAACGCCTCCATCGCCAGCAGCACGTCCGGCCGTTTGATCGCCTCCCGGGTGTCTCCTTCGACGACGACGCTGAAGATCTCGGTCTTGCCGAATCGCTTGGCGATGCGTTCGGTGTCCTGGTTGTACTTGGAATCCGGCCAGAGCATCGGCGTACCGGGATGAACGTCCCCGATCACCAGGTGCCGAGCGAATAAGAAGCCGATCACGAAGATCACCCCGGTGCAGCCGACAATGACCCAGCGGGCCGAGCCGAAACACCACGAGGCGACCTTGACCAACGCCCGGTCGGTCCATCCCGCGCGGGTCTTGCGGCGCAGCTTGGGCGGGGGCAAGAGGGAGAGAAAGATGGGGTTGAAGATGATATCCGAAACGATAATCGACAACACCCAGAATCCCCCCATCACCGCCAGTTTCTGCAACAGGGGAATCGGCGTCAGCAGCACGAGGACGACGCCGGCCGCATCGGTGATAATCGAGACCATGCCGGGTCGAAACAGCCCGCTGAACGTGGCGACCGACGCTTCGATCTTGTCCTTGCGGGCCTCGAACTCCTCCAGGTACCGCTCGATCAGCTGCACCGAATGGCTCAGCGCCCGCGCGCTGATAATGAACGGGACGACGATCACCAGGGGATCGAAACTGAACCCCAGCAAGGCGAGAAAGCCGAGCCCCCAGATGGCGGAGACAACCGCTGTGAGCACGGGAATGAGCACCCCGCGAAGGTCCCTGAAGTAAAAGAGCAGCACCCCGAAAATGGCCAGCAGGGTGTAAATGAAAATCCAGGTGACCTGGGGATACTGGGTCAACACCCAGCCGAGCATCACCGGGCGGCCGATCACGCTCAGTTCGGTGTTGTCGTCGGTCTCCTTTTCGACGATTTCGGCGATGCGCTCGTGGATCAACTTGGGGTCCATCTTCTTTTCGAAGAACCCGGCCACGATCAACGCCGCTTTGGAGTCGGTGGAGACCAGGGTGCCGAAGTAGCGCGGGGAATGGTAAATCGTGTGCCTGACCCGTTCGATCTCCTCGGCGGTAGTGGGGACCTTGGGCCACATGATCGGCGTGGCCACGAACCCGCGCGCCGAATCCAGATTGAGCTTCTTCACCTTGCGCTGTGCGATGGAGAGCACTTGGTAGTTGTTGATCGCCGGCAGCAACTCGAGCGCCTTGGTCACCCGGTAGATCTTGGTCAGGGTGTCCGGGTTGAACACATCCCCCTCCTTGACCTCGATCTGAATCAGCACGGTGGAGGCGCCGCCGAAGATGTCCTTGTATTTAACAAACGTCTCTACATAGGGATGGTCAGAGGGAAAGAGGTCAATCGTCGGGCTCTCGACCTTAATCTTCAACGCCTCGAAGAGGAAGAAGCCGGTCAGCAAGGCGATTGCCGCGACGACCAAGAATCGTTTCTTGAGCAGAAATCTCCCCAGTTTTTCGTACATTGTCACCCTATTGTGCGCAGAGTTGTTGCCACGTACGACCGCCATCCGCGGTTCTCATCAGGTGTCCTCTCCCCCCGACCACCACCCCCTCGCGGGCGTTGAAAAAATGAACGTTGTCCAACCAGGTGTAGATGGCGAGCGGGCGTTTGGCCACGGGTTCACCGGTTTTCTCCCGCGAGATGAACACCCCCTCCTGGCCCACCGCCCGCAGCGCACCCGATGCCGTTCCGTGAACCGCGAACAGGTGCTGCCGGGTCCCGGTGTCGCCCCGGACCCAGCTCTGCCCGCCGTCCCCCGTGGTCAGCAGCACCCCTTCGGCGCCGACGACGATCCCGTTTTGCGCATCAAAGAACTGCACATCGTAGAGGCTCGTGCCCACGCCGCTCGCTTGACTCGACCAGGTCGAGCCCCCATCCGTGGTGTGGATGATGGTGCCGAACTCCCCGACGATCCACCCCTGTTGCGGGTCGACGAAGTGAACCGCGTGCAGGCCGGGCTCGTCCGGGGCATCATCGGGAAGGGGGAATTGCTGCTTGACCCAGCTCTTGCCCCCATCTCGGCTGTGCAAAATGGTGTTGAAATGGCCCACGGCAAAGGCGTACTGACCGTCGATCATGTCGACAGCGAACAGAGGCTCGGCGACCTCGGTTTTGATTTTCTGCCAGGTCTGCCCCGCGTCTTCGGAGAGCAGAACCAGGCCGTTGCGCCCCACGATCACCCCGCGATTCCCATCCCCGAAGTCGATCCCCATCAGCGCTTCCCGCGTACCGATGTCACTGATTTTCCAAGTTTTTCCGGCATCGCTGGACCTCAGGAAGCGTCCGGGATAGCCCACGACAAAGACCTGCTGCTCCCGGGCGTGGATGCCGAACAGCTTGTCCCGGTGATGGAGCAGCTCGCCGTCGCTGTCGGATTGGGCAACAGCAGAGAGGGCGATGGCCAAAGTGATTAGACCGACGAGCAGTCGGAAGGTCATCTGCCCCTCTGGTTTCAGGAGCGTCCCCTTGGTGCGTCCGACAAACTGTCGGGCGATCATCTACCCCTCTTGCGCAGGGTCGATAGGGTGAAATCATTGGGGTTGAGGTTGGTGTTGGCCTTGATCGAATAGATCGGGAAGGTGGTCGCGTGCTCGCTCTGTACATCTACGACCAGAGCGCAGGCATAGGCCGGTGGATACTCTTCCTGATCCTCGGACTCATTGAATCCGTTGACCAGCACTTTCCACAGCTCCCCTTTTCGATCGTATGTTTCCTTATAATAGATGAGGTAGCTCTCCGCGTCGATGTACATGATCTGCTTGGAATAGGGATAGTCCGAGAGCTTGGGGGTGACCTCGACCACGTAGGTGGGACGGGGCTCCCATTTCAATTTGGGATTCCAGTGGGGCCATTTGTCGTTCTCAAAGGTCTTCTTGACGTATTTTTTGCCCAACTTCACGCCGGCGTGCATCGGACCGAACTTGGTCGCTTTGTCGATGAGCTTCCAGTTCATCCACTCCGGGTATCCCATGTAACCGCGGACGTCCTCATACAGGAGGTCGGTCGAGTTCCAGGTGTCCCCCCGGGTGCCGAAGGTGTTGCGCAACACCCGGCGCATCGCCGGCACATAGATGTGGCCCTGCTGATCCAGGGGATTGATGCTGCGGGAGTAGACCGCGCCGAATCCCTTTTTATCATAAGGACTTAGGGCGTAGGTGAACGACGTGTACTGAATGCCTTTTTTGAGGAACGAATCGATCGCCGGCATCGGCTCGATGTCCGTTCGATTGATCGTGCGAATAATAAACGCCCAGCGCCACTCCTCGGTGTGCTCCACCCCCCGGGAGGCGGAAATCCACTGCACCGCGTAGTAGGTATCTCCATCATCTCCGTTGTAGGAGTATTGATAGTTCCAACCCACTTCGAGCCCGTTCTTGGGCTGGGGAAAGGGCAACCCGGCGGTATAGTTCTTAATCCCCCGTTTGCGCACGTCGTTGCCCGTGTTGATCAGCTGAACCTTGCCCGCGTACTTGTTGGTCGCTGCGATATAACCCAGGGAAGGATGGAGCGGTTCGTAATCTCTCATCTTGAGCTTAAGGTTGTACTTGTCGATGAGCAGCTTGAGCCCCTTGGCCAGATACTTGCTGTACTGATTCGAATTTCCCTTTTTGACTTTTTTTCCGGAAATATCGTCCAGGCCGGACAGATCGGGTTTGAACCCGGCCAGCTCGGACCAGTTGTCCGTGGTCAGTTTGACACCGGGTTTCCACTTGGGCGCGCTCTTGGCGGCCGCCTTGTTCTCCTTGGGGCTCTGGGAATCATCGACCGTTGCCGCGCCGGTTCCCGCCCAGGCCAAAAGAGCGATCGTCAGCAGAACTGGTCCGGTCAATAAAGACACGCTCTTAACTCTCATCGTTCACCTACCTCGTGTTTGGATGGCGCAACCCGCCACCATATGTTACTCGCGCACGTCCTCTCTATTCGACCCCCACACAGTTCAGCTTATTTAAAAATTTCACTTTCCCTAAAATTGATACCGAATGCGCAAGTTGATCTCATCCTTGTCCCTAAATAAGCCTACCCCCTTATACGGATCCGAACCAAAAAAATCTGTTACAGCCAATTGCACCCGCCAGTGGGAGAAGATGCGCAAATTGATAGAACCGGTGACAAATCCGCTCTCGGGATGGACGTAGGCCATCACCACTTTGGGCGCGAGAAATCCGTGAAAGTAACTGGTTCTCAGCGCCGCGATGATTTTCCATGAATGGGTCTTGATAGTGTATTCGTTGAATCCGGGAATATTGATCAGGTCGGCGGCCTCAATGTGGTCAATATCGGGAATAATGGTGTGCATCCACTGCAGAACAAAGAGGAAATTCTGCGTGGGATTCAACCAGCGAATCATCGTCGGACGCATCAGCACTACGGCGTAGCTGATCGCGTCTTTTTGCACGACATTAAATCTATATCGTTGTCCAGGTACGGAATGGGATTCGTCAATGGTCGAATACGGGGTGTTCGAGATACGCGGAAAGGTTCGATCCGGCTCCCACGCTGCCTCGATCTTGGCCACCACGCCGATTGGATTGTCAAAGGTCACGTCGGCGGTGAATCCCAAAATGTGTTGTCGCGGAAAATCCAGGTACAGGGTCTCCATATTGTTGCTGTCGAAACACCCGTCGATCACCTGACCTTCGACCTCACATGCTTTGAGATCGTAGTACACCGGCACCGGCGGAGAGAGTTGGTGGGTGTAGTAGTAAACCAACGAGTAGGTCGAGCGGCTACCGATATTTCCCTTCCAGCGAAATCCGCCGCGCATGCTCTCAGGCATCCCCCGTGAGGGGTACATGAAGTTTTTGTATTCGATCCGATAGGGCGAGGGGGTGTTGGACGGGGGCAACCCCCAGGCGCCCGCAAAGGTCAACGGTACGGTGACCGAATCTTCGGGGCGATCGATCCCCGGCACCCAGACCAATTCCAGGCTGTGCTCGATCGACGGAAACTCGACCAACGCCTTGGCAATCCACAGGGGAATTCGGGTGTCTCGAAACGACTCCAAGGGACCGAAATGCCAGGAGTTGTCCACCGGGTTGATCACATCGAGCAGCCGATACTGACCGGTCTCGCCCCAGGTCACCTGTTGCCGTCCGATGCGAAAGGACAACCAGTCGGCCGAATAGATATCCAGATAGAATTCTCGAAGATCAAACTCGTTATATCGATTGTCCAGCACCCATTGGGACCGATCGTCGACATCGTAGTAACGGGGGGGCTGGGCCCAGTAGTCCTGAGCCAAGGCCAGGGCCCGTACCCCGCGAAACACCGCGTGGACATTGAGCCATTCCAAGGGAGCCCAGTCCGCCTCGATCTGCAGGGTGGTGCGAAACATCGACGGATCTCCTGCCCGTCCACCGTGATCCACCGGAACGCAGGAGGCGGTCGGATTCACCGCCGGATCGCAGGGACTATCATAGGCGAAGTTGTCACCGCGCTTCTCCCAGGCGGTCATGCTGTGGTCTTGAAACGCCCTGTCGCTGTCGAAAATGCCATCCAGACCCAAAGGAACGAATACACCGGACTGGGCTTGGATATACCCCATTACCTGAAAGGTCTGCTCGCCGTCCTCATCCTGCCCAAACGATATGCCGGCCATCAAACCTACACAGACAAACGCAAGTCGAGTGAGTAATGTTTTCACCTTCTCCCCCGTTCAGTTCTGATCGGGCAAACAGCTCGACCGATGTTTCGCTTGGAAAGCCTTTCGATAGTTCACCAACTACTGATCGGGCCCGCTAGGGACACTCACCGGGATTCTCGGTGTACTCCTCATCGGCGTAAATGTTCCCGATGGAGGTCGTGGTGCCCGCATAGGCATGGGTGAGCGCCCTGCCCACGACGACATTGTTCACCACCACCTGCATCTCGACGCGCCCCGGGGTCAGGTTCGCAGCCACCCAATAGCCGTTGGTCGGGTTGAGATTGGCTTGATTATCCAGGGTCGTCGGCAAGTTGTTGTCACCGGCGTACCGCACGTCCGCGGTGCCGGTGGCCGGGCGAACAGTGCCGCAGCCGATGGGCCATTC
>JANQET010000258.1 GCA_028278265.1 Myxococcota bacterium | reverse complement strand
GTGTCCAACACCAAATCTCTGCGGTGCTCGCGAAACCGCCGCGCGGCTGCGACCTGCACGGCCGAGCCCAATCGTCCAGCGCCGCCGACCCGGATACCGCCGGGGTGGTACCCGCTGTGACCAAAGGGGGATGTCCCCCCGGTGCCGATCCATTTTCCGCCGCCGTCGTGGCGTTCGGTCTGCTCCTTCAAGCGTTGCTCGAACGCCTCGCGCAGGGCTTCGATATCGACGTTGTCCAGTACTTTTCGCCATGCGGGATCGACCGCGTAGGGGGCAATGGGATTGTCCAACCAATCGAAAATATCCTGTTCAATCGCTGCGGCGTGGGATTCGACCCCCTCGAAATGGGCCGCAAAAATCTGGTCGAAGTCGTCGAGCTCGGATTCGTCCTTGGCCAGGATCGAACGGGCCAGGGAATAGAATCCCATCAACGTGGAACCGTGCAGCCCGAGCGCCAGCCCCTCTACCAGCGCCAACCACTGGGTGGGGGTGACCCTGAGCCCGCGGCTCCGCAAACGGTAGAAAAAACCGAGAAACAGGCTGGTCTTCAACGCCACAGCCCCCTCGACCGCGCCCGGGACGACGTGCCTTGTTCCACTGCCTCGATGTCCTCGGGTTTTTTGAGCAGGGTGCCCAAGAACGGAATTTCGTCGACGATCTGCTTGCGCGGGATGCCCGCGGCGATCAACGCGCCGATCCAGTCGATCAGCTCGGAGGTGGAGGGGCGTTTGCGCAGAGCGGTCTGGTCCCGCAGCCAGTAGAATTTTTGTAGGCACTGTTCGAGCATCTTTTTCTCGACATCCGGGTGATGCACGCGGACGATTTGGGTCATCAGCTCTTCGTCGGGAAACTGGATGTAGTGGAAGATACAGCGCCGCAAAAAGGGATCGGGGAGCTCTTTTTCCGCATTGGAGGTGATGATCACCACCGGACGCTGCTTGGCTTTGTACTGATCACCGGTTTCGACCACACTGAACTCCATCGTGTCCAGCTCGTGCAGCAGATCATTGGGGAATTCCAGGTCCGCCTTGTCGATTTCATCGATCAGCAGCACCACTACCTTTTCGCTGGTCAGCGCCCGACCCAGCGGGCCCAGCTTGATGTACTTGCGTATGTCCGACACATCGTGATCGCCGAACCGGCTATCCTGCAGTCGCTGCACCGTGTCGTAGACATAAAGACCATCGACCGCCTTGGAGGTTGACTTGACGTTCCACGTTAACAGTTCTAGGCCCAAATCTTGGGCGATGGCGTGCGCCAGTAGTGTTTTTCCCGTCCCCGGCTCTCCTTTGACCAGCAACGGGCGATAGAGCGCCATGGACACGTTGACCACATGGCGCAGCTCCGGTGATGTGATGTAGCTGTCGGTTCCGGCAAATCGATTGAATTCTTTGTTCATCAAACCCTCTTTTTTCAAATCACCAACGCAGTACTCCTACCACTAAATTGCCGCAAAGGCGACCGGGTCGGGGAGACCGGAGAGTTTTGTGAAGTTATTTTAGGTGTTTACTCCCCTCTCCGCTTGACGGAGAGGGGCCGGGGGTGAGGTTCCCGTTCGGGGACGGTAGTGGCGTGCCGAGCTTTGGTTGGGATAGACGGGTCACCGTTGGAGCCGGACGCTCGTACGCGCCGATATCGACGGTTTCCCCTTCGATTCGGTGACGCCCAAGGTAATCCATCGGAATTGGTTCCTCTGTGTCACTGTCCGAGTCCAAATCGAACGCGTCCGGGGGTAGGGCATCGTTGCGGCCTTTGTCGATGCAGGGAGAATCCGTATCCAAATCGAAATCTCCCGACGTCGCATCGACGAAAAGTGGATCCTCTGCGCTGTTTCCGGTGGCGTCCGTGGTGCAGGACGCGGGACACCCGCCTTGTACGGTGCTGTAGGTGATCGTGGTAGCGTGCACTGTTGGGTTGTAGACCTGCTCATCCCCCCCGTCGGCAGAATTTCCCCAAATGATGCAGTTGGTGAGCGTTGAGGTCGCCCCATTGGTGGCGATGCCGCCTCCCTGCCCTTCGGCGTGGTTCCCCTCAAGGGTACAGTTGATCAATGTCGGTGTGGCGGATTGCTCGCTCAGTACGCCGCCCCCATCTCCTTCAGTCGTGTTGTCGAAAAAGACACAATTGGTCAAAGCAGATCCGGAATCTTTGTAATCCCGCAGCCCGCCGCCGCCTTTGCCGGAGTTGTTGCCGCGGAATTTGGTGTTGATCACGGTTAGCGTTGAGGCGTAGTTGAACATTCCTCCGCCGTCATTGTGCGCGGAATTATTGATGAATTCACAGTTGATAAAAACTGCCTCGGAATTGAGATTGTAGGTTCCTCCACCATCATCGATTTTCGCTTTGTTTCCATCGAAGATATAATTTTTAATCAGTGGCGATGAATCTCGATTGTGCAACCCGCCACCATCCTGCGTGGCAATGTTTGTTTCGAAGATGCAGTTTTCAATTGATCCGCCAGAGCCATCATCGGTGCGAATCCCGCCGCCCCCCACCATGGCCTGGTTATTCCTGAATAGACAGGAATCGATCACCGGATCGGATCGATCCACAAAGATGCCGCCTCCGTCCTTTCCCGAACTATTACCAATAAATTGGCAATCTCGGATGACCGGAGAGCAATTGTTGAGATGCATGCCGCCGCCGTTGTTCGCGGATTCGTTGTCGATAAAGATACAGTTGGTAATCGACAATGTTATGTCGACCACGGTGCTGTGACAGGTCAGACCGCCGCCCACATCGTCCAATCCAACGTCAGGGTTGTCATCGTCTGCATAACCCTTGGTGATGGTGAAGCCGTCAATGAGCGCACCGTTCGCTCCGGTGATTACATGGTAGACGTTGTCCGTGTCTACACTCGGTTCTCCGATATTACCGCTTAAGATCGTGACGTTCTTTTTGACGTTGCGCGCGCGAACAGCAGTTTCTCCTCCGGAGAATCCTCCGTAGAGTCCGACATTTGCGACGAGTTGAAATGTGGAGGCCCGACGGTTGGTGCGCGAGGGGTGTGATCCGTCGGTGGGATAATAGGTGCCCCGGGCGACCCAAACATCTGCCTTTACTGGACATGGCGGGGAACCGACCAACGCCGCGGCACTATCGATAGCCGGTTGAACAGTTCGGTACGCGTCTTCCCAACTCTTCCCGCCGGGATTCACGGCGGTTGATGAGAGGTCAACAAATCTTACACACAGTTCGACCTCCGAATCCGTATTCGTATCGGTATCTCCATCTGAGTCTCCATCTGTATCCGTGTCCGTGTCGCTATCGGTATCCGCGTCCGTATCCCCATCTGTGTCGGTATCTGCGTCCCCGTCTGTGTCTGTGTCCGTATCTGAATCCGCGTCACCGCTGGTTGTCGAATCCGGCCCAGCATCCGTCTTGTTGCTCAGGGGATCGAGTGGCCAACACCCCATCTTAAATGGTAACACCATCACAATTATCAGGACTTCCCATTTGAAGGAACACCGTATTTCGTCGTTCATTGCTAACTATCCTCGTCCAAACAATTGGAGCTGATCCCGCGCGCGATCGGCGATTTTCGTCGTCAATGACAACCGCGCAACCGATGCAGGCAATAAATCGTGCAATAGGGATTGGGTGTCGTGGTGACGCCGGCTCCCGAGCAAATACACAACAGCTTTTCAGCGTATCGGTCCTCGTCTCGTTTATCAAGGAGAGTTTGGCCGGCGACCCCGGGGCTTACGGAGTAAATCCCGGGCAACCGGTGGCGAATGTAAAGAGGGGTTACAAATGTAAAGGGACTTTACGTTTTCATCCCTGTGCCTTTTGGCGTCATTGCTATTCAACTATTTGAAATTACTCGTTTTCTTTTCGAGCTGGCCCCTTGGTCCGGTCATTGCTCTGCTCTTGGGTTGCCGCGGGTTGAGCGGATAACACAACAAGGAGGTTCGTGATGAGAGTGTCTATTTCGGTGTTGTTGGTCGGTCTGATCGGGTTGACCGTTGTTTCGTGCGGGCCCAGTGCCCTGGCCGATCCCCCTCCACGGGCGAAGCCGGCAATTGCTCCGGATCGCGGAACGCCGGCATCTGCAGGTGCTTCCTCGGCGGCCGAAGCCCCCCCGGAGGTGGCTGCTGTGTCGGCCGTCCTCGTTCGCAATGGGGTGCAGAATATCTCCCTGGGCCGAGCCTCTAGTCAGGGCAATCTGACCATTTTTCCACTTAACACCTCCAAACCGACCAAGGACAACCCCTTCCGCCCCCTCGATAAGGCGATGGATCGGCGGCAGTTGCG
The DNA here is from genome assembly GCA_028278265.1 of Myxococcota bacterium. Lineage (GTDB taxonomy): Bacteria > Myxococcota_A > Polyangia > JAAYKL01 > JAAYKL01 > JANQET01. Next base: position 15,613 of record JANQET010000258.1, on the reverse strand, counting down.
GGTGTCTGAGTTGGGTTCGGCCTCGGTGCCCACCTTGAAGGTCAAGAACACGGGCAAAGAAAAGGTGTTCGTGATGACCGGGGAGATCGTTACCGGCGCCAACCAGGATCGCATGAGCTCCCACGATGTCCTGCTGCCCCCCGACAAGCGCGCGGTCAGGCTGCCGGTGTACTGCGTGGAGCAGGGGCGTTGGGCGCAGAATTCGCAGCATTTCTCTGCCGGCAAGACCGCGGGGACGACCATGTTGCGCAAGACGGCCGCCAGAAAGGGGAGCCAGGGGAAGATTTGGTCCAAGGTGGCCAAAAAATCGGGCGCGGTCGCAGTGAACAGCTCTACCGGAACGATGCAGGCGGTCTACAACAACCGGCAGGTCAAAAAGCGGATCGCAAAATACGAGAAGAAACTGCTGCCGCTGGCCACAGGACACCAGGAGATGGTCGGCTTTGTGGCGGCAATTGACGGCGAGGTGGTCAGCGCGGATCTGTTCGCCAATCACGGCTTGCTGCGAGCGCTCTGGCCCAAGCTGCTCAAGGCCATCGCCATCGATGCGATCGCCTCCAAGACCCCGTCAGCGCGCGCACCATCACCGGATTTGGTCAGAGATTTTCTGCGCACTGGAATGAACGGCAAGACAAAGCAGATTGACAATCCCGGTCTTGGCCAAGAGCTGTTGATCGAAGCAGACAATGAGATCAGCGGGACGATGTTGCGCTACGATTCACAAATCATCCATCTCGCCGTGTTCGGCCCGGACCGGGAAGACCGTCCAAGGGCGCTCGCCCCACCGATCCGATCGGCCCGGACCAGCCGCCGTTCCGCTGCATCAGATGCGCCCGCTCCTGCCGCCTCGGCCCAGAAAAACGACTGGCCGGCCCCATCCAAGGAGCAGAGGAAAATGAAGCGTCGGGCCGAGAAAAAAGCCCGCAAACAGGCGCGGGAACCGGCAGCAGAACAGGCCCGGAAACCGGCAAAGAAACGGACGAACAGAGCCATCAAGGGGATTCAAGGCCAGGCAGGACGCAAAGGCAAGGGTGCCTACTAGTGCGGGCCGGACAAGGGATGACGATGCGTACGACAGTAGTTCGAATGATGTTGTTGATCGGTATCGGTTGCGCCGGGTGTGATCGATCCGCGCTGGCCTCGCCGCCGAGCTCGGTCGACGCCGGCTCCTTGCTGATCGAGGGGGTGCCCCACATTCAGCAGAAACCGGACTTCTGCGGCGAGGCGTGTGTGGCGATGGTGCTGGGCGGGATGAACCGGACAGGGGATCAGGATTGGGTGTTCGATCAATCCGGACTCGACCCGGCACTGGGGCGCGGGGTGTACGCCAAAGAGCTGGCGCTGGCCCTGAAACGAATCGGATTCGACGCACCCCACCCCTACAAACCAGCGGTCACCGCACGACAGGTTCAAGCGGAGCTCGACGCAATGGTGGCAGATCTGGAGCAGGGGATTCCGTCGATCGTCTGCATGCACTTCGAGGATGCCCCCCGCACCACTGAGCATTTTCGCTTGGTGCTGGGGTTTGATCGTGAAGTGGACGAAATGATCTACCACGAACCGGCCGAGGCGGACGGCGCTTACCGGCGAATGCCGCGCAAGCTCTTTGAAAAGCTGTGGCCCCTGGGCCCCGACGACGCCCGGGTGGTGATCCGCTTTGCCCTGCGATACGGAGCACTCAGGGAGGGATTTGCCGCGACGACCCCCACTTCGGCAGACTACGCCCAGCGGGTGATGAAGCTCAAGACCCACTTGCCCCGAGGATTTACCATCGCCGTTTCCCCGCCGTTCGTGGTGATCGGTAATTCGCCGCCCAAGACCGTCCTGCGCCACGCCCGCCGCACGGTCCAACAGACTGTCGAACGGCTCAAGCGCGATTACTTCGCCCGGGATCCGGACGAGATCATCGACGTGTGGCTGTTTCGCGATGGGCCGAGTTATCGGCGCTACGCCCGGGAACTGTTCGGCCACACTCCGGACACCCCCTACGGCTACTTCACTTCCGAATTCAATGCCCTGGTGATGAACATCGGTACCGGCGGGGGCACTCTGGTGCACGAGATCGTCCACCCGTTCATGAGTGCCAACTTTCCCGATTGTCCCCCTTGGTTCAACGAGGGGCTGGCCTCGCTGTACGAGTGCAGCACCACCCGTGACGGGCGGATTTGGGGGTTGACCAACTGGCGGCTCACCGGTTTGAAGCGGGAGATCCGGCGAGATGGGCTGCCCTCTTTTGCAGTGTTGATGGCTAAGGACGAAGACCAATTCTACAACGACAGCGCCGGGGACAATTACGCCCAATCCCGCTACCTGCTGCAATATCTCCAAGAACGGGGAATGCTGCGAGAGTACTATCACGCGTTTTTGGCCAATCGGGCAACTGACCCGACGGGGTACAACACCCTCAAAGCAATGTTGAACATCGAGGACATGGATGCATTTAAAAAAAAATGGCAGCGCTGGGTGATGGCCCTCGAGCGGTGATGAACGAAATTGTACGACAACCCCTGGCGGAGCCCGTATACTCGATATCGATGAGCTCGTTGTTGCTGGTGAGAAACGGGGTACCGGAGGTCAAGTTCGCCCTGGGGGAGTCCACGGCGATTGGCCGTTCGTCGACCTGCGAGATCCAGCTGATCGATCCCCGCCTCTCCCGTCGCAACACGATTGTCCTCAAGCGGGATCAAGCGCACTATGTGCAGGATTTGGAAAGCTGCAACGGGACCTTTCTCAACGGTGTCCGGCTCACCGGTGAAGCCCGACTCGCCCAGGGGGACGCCATCGGCATCGGTGGGCAGCTGCTGGTATTCGATGCCGATGTGGAGGTACTCCACGCGCCCCAGCAGCAGAAGATGGTCTACCTGCTGAATGATGAGGACAACGGCGCACAGACCCGCACGTTCGATACGGAAACCGCCGGATTCAGCGCACTCGAGTCCGATTCCCTGTTGGCCATCCACGAGCTGACGGTTCAGCTGATTGCCGAGCTGGAACCGACCGTGCTGTACGACCGCCTGCTCGATCGCCTGATCGCCCACGTGGGCGCTGACCGGGGGTTTATTCTGATGAAGACCAGGCGCCGGGGCACTTTTCGACCCTTGGCCGTGCGCACCGACAAAAAGGCGGTGGCCCTCAGTCGCGCACTCGTCGATCGGGTGCTCGAGAGCAGACAACCCCTGCTGCTCGACAACGCCCTCGATGACGTCTCGTTCCAGGGATCCAAGAGTCTCGTCCGCCATCAGATTCGCTCGGTAATGGTCGTGCCTTTGTTGCTCGGCGATGAGGTGCTCGGATTGCTCCAACTCGACAGCAACAAGAAAGATGCCTATGACCGCCGTGCCCTCACCGAAGTATCCCTGCTCACTCGGGCGGCCGCGGTCGCCCTGCACAACTGTGAGAAGTTCGATCGGGAACGGCGCCGCAATCTAACCCAAAGCACCCATCGGTTCGGGGAGTCGGTCATCGTCGGCAACAGCGTGCCGATCACCCACGTGCTCCAGATGGCGCAAAAAGCCGCGGCCACCGATGCACGGGTACTGATCACCGGAGAGAGCGGGACCGGCAAGGAGCTCGTCGCCCGCCTGATTCACGATCGCAGTGAACGGGCCGACGCTCCTTGGGTGGCGATCAACTGCGCCGCCATGGCCGACACTCTGCTGGAGAGTGAGCTCTACGGCCACGAGAAAGGGGCCTTTACCGGGGCGACCGACAAAAAGCGGGGCTGTTTCGAGCTGGCCGACGGGGGCACGCTCTTTCTCGACGAGGTGGGGGAGCTCAGTCCTGCAGCTCAGGTCAAGCTGCTCCGGGCTATTCAGGAGCACTGCTTCTACCGGGTCGGTGGAGAGCAGCCGATCCCTGTGGACATCCGCATCGTCGCCGCCACCAACCAGCAGCTCAAGGCCAAGGTGGACGAGGGCACATTTCGTCAAGATTTGTATTATCGCCTCAATGTGATCACCTTGGAGTTGCCGGCCCTGCGCCAGCGGCGAGACGATATTTCCCAGTTGTTCCAATTCTTTTTGGAGCGCTTTTCCGGTGAGCTGGGCAAGCCCCAACCCAAGGTGGAACCGGCGGTGCTGACTGTCCTCGAAGCGTATGATTGGCCCGGTAATGTGCGCGAGCTGCAGAACGTGGTCGAGCGACTGGTCGTGATGGATGAACGGAGTAGAATAACCCCTGACGATCTGCCGTCAGAATTGACAGCACCGGCCCTATTCCGATCGGCCGGAAGAACCGGTACGCTTCGGCGGGTGTTGAGCGGTGTGGAAAAAGAGATGATCGAACGGGCCTTGAGAGAGTGCAACCATCAAAAATCGGCCGCCTGCAAGGCGCTGGGCATTTCCCGTCCCACCCTGGACAAGAAGATTGCCCAGTACGAGTTGGAGATCTAGCCGATGGCACCGCTATTCAAACCGAGCCAGCTGCCCGGTGGGTCCCGGTGAACGTCTTTTGTCCCAGCTGTCAGTCCTCGGTGCCGTTGGCCGGTAATCAGCCGGCCGTGCACTGTTCAGCCTGCGGGTTGAATATCGAATTGTCAGCGTTGGGCACCCAACCCGGTTTGAGCGGTCCGACGCTGGTGCGGGACTACACCGGAGAGCGGATCGGCCCCTACGAGTTGCTCGAGCTAATCGGTGTCGGCGGCATGGGCACGGTCTACAAAGCCCGCGCGCTCGAAGATGTTCGTCCGGTCGCGGTCAAGCTGATCAACCGGGAGTACCACTGGAACAAAGCGGAGTTCGCCGCCCGTTTCGAACGGGAAACCAAGGCGCTCAATCGCCTGAACCACCCCCACATCGTGCGCCTGCTCGACAGCGGCCAAGAGGGGGACGTGGCCTACCTGGTGACCGAGTTCGTCGATGGTCAGAACCTGGCACAGTACATCAAAGCCAGTGCGTTGACACCGGCCGAAACCGCTAAGCTGCTGTTGCCGATCTGCGATGCCCTCAGCTACGCTCACGGACAGGGGGTGGTCCACCGGGATATCAAGCCGGCCAACATCGTCGTCGAGAACGGCCGTCCGATGGTGCTCGATTTCGGTCTGGCCCAACTCAGTGGAGGGGAGACCCAGCTCACCACCTTGACCCGCACGGATTTGGCCCTGGGGACGTTCAACTACCTCTCCCCGGAACAGCGGCTCAACGCCAAAGCGGTGGATGCCCGGACCGATGTCTACTCCCTCGGCGTGGTGTTCTACGAGATGCTGACCGGCGGGTTGCCGCTGGGGCATTTCGAACCCCCCAGCCGAGTGCGCAAAGACATTCCCAAAAGCTGCGATCGAATGATTGAAAAAAGCCTGGCCCCGAGCCCGGAGGCCCGATATCAGCGGGTCGCCGATTTCTCACTGGCGCTCTCCCGCTTGGCCCATCCGCCCAAAACGAAGCAGCGTCTCCTCATCGGGGCCGCGTCGCTGATGGTCGGAGCGGCACTGGCGGTCGGCGTGATCGCAGGGTTGGGCCTGGGAATACCACCGGAATCGAAGACGATTCAAAAATCCGCCCTCGACGAGCAGTACTTCCGCCCCATCATTTCGGATCCGCCCCCGGCACAGATTCAACTGATGGCGGCTCCTCCTTCGACTGAGGTCCAACAAGCGTCAGCTGAAGCCGAGGAGCCCGAAGCGCCGGCGGAGATCGATCAGGCCGCCAACGCCGCACCGGCGAAGACCACGGAAAAGACCCCAAAGAGAAGAGCAAAACCCCGCAGCTCACCGCAAAAAAAGCAGGTCGCGCAACGAAAAACTGCTCCCCGTAAGAAGAAAAAGAAAGAGGCGATGAAAGAGCTGAGGGTCAAACAACAGGCGCTGCTCCAGCGCAAGGGAAAAGGGGCAAAAGCCAAAGGCAATGACATCCCCCCTCTGGATGACAAGAACCAAGCGGCAAAATAGCTACATCTCCTGATTCCGCATAATCGAGTCCTTCCGAATTTTGATCTCCCGCATGAAATCCTGAGAGAGGGTCGGTCGGGCATCGTCGGGGATTCTCACTGCCCGGGGCCGCTCCAACTTTTTCAACGTCAACTCCACCGATTCGACCGTGGCGTCGTTCATCTGTTGGGCCCGTTCGGCCTGGGCCTCGGCCCGCCGCTCGACCCGCACGAGTTTGTCTTCGGCCTCTTTGGCCTGGGTCATCGCCCGATCGGCCATCTCCTCGGCGCCGGCGATATTGCGCTCGGCCCGCTCGGCGCTGGTGTTGGCCAGGTCCGAGTAGAAGAAACTGACCGTAGCGACCCCCAGACTCAGGATGGGCAGGATCACCGAGGCGAGGGTACGCTTGAACCTCAGGCCGGCGGCGAGTGGCGACTGACAGTGAATACAGATTCTCGCCTGTTCCTTGATTGTCTCTTGGCAATATGGGCAGTCCATGGTTCCTCCTCGAGTCGTCGATTGTATAGAATAGGGAAAAATTCGCGAAAATTTCTTCCCTCAAATGGGTGAAAATCGGTTGAGACCAAAAAACACTTTGGCCGCGGGGAGTTGGGTTCGGCCGTCGAATTAACGCTTGCATTCATTCCCCGACCGGGTAGGCTGCCCCTCGCAATGAAAACGGTTTTTGTAACTTGTAACTTTGGAGTTTAGCTCATGGCAGTGGTGATTTTGTACATGTCTGATCGAGATCAATCAAAAACATTTACCAACAAAAAAGAAGCAGAGGCGTATGACAAGAAACTGGAGCTGGCTGCCAACATCAGCCAGTGGATGAAAAACGAGATCGCCGATCTCAGCGAGGAACAAGCTGAGAGCATCGGGCTGCTGATCGCCGAGAACAAGGCCCCGCTGGCCAAGGCGCTCAAGGGCAATTCGGCAGTGCTGCTCGATAGCGCCCCGGCCGAGACCCCAGCCCCGGAGCCGGCGCAAGAGCCCACACCGGCCGAACCGGCGAGTGCCGAACCGGCGGACGCCCCGATGTAACAATGGGGCAACTACCCCCGGCCGTTCGGCCCTTCACACCGCTCAGCAGATGATCCACCTCAACACCATCACCAAACAGTACGGTTCCCAGGTGCTCTTTCGCCAGGCCAGTTTTCAGATTCTCGCCGGTAGCCGCTCCGGACTGGTCGGGGCCAACGGTGCGGGCAAAACCAGCGTCCTGCGCATGATCACCGGTGAGGAGCAACCGGACGGGGGCGAGGTCAGCCGACCGAAAAAGGCGGTTATCGGATACTTTTCCCAGGACGTGGGGGAAATGAGCGGCCGATCGGCACTGGGCGAGGTAATGGCGGTCGCCGAGGGGGTCGTTCAGCTCGGTGTCGAAATCAAGGCGATGGAGGCCGAGATGAGTCGGCCCCTGCCCGAGGCCGAGATGGCCGAGCTGTTAGTCCGCTACGGCGATGCGATGGAAGCGTTCGAACACCAGGGGGGCTATGATTTGGAGACCCGCGCCCAGACCGTGCTCACCGGCTTGGGGATCGGTCCCGATGAATACCACCGGCCGGTGGAGTCGTTCAGCGGCGGCTGGAAAATGCGCATCGCTCTGGCCCGCATCCTGACGCTGAATCCGGACGTGCTATTGCTCGACGAGCCGACCAACCACCTGGACGTGGAGTCGATCATCTGGCTCGAGGAGTGGCTCGCTGATACCTTCAAGGGTGCCCTGTTGATGACCAGCCACGATCGGGACTTCATGAACCGGGTGGTCGACCGCATCGTCGAGGTGGGCAACCAGACCATCACGACCTACAGTGGCAACTACGATTTCTACCTGCGCGAGCGGGAGGTCCGCCGGGAACAGCTGCTGGCCAGCCATCGTCGGCAACAGGAGATGATCGCCAAAGACGAGGAGTTTATCGCCCGCTTTGCGGCGCGGGCCTCCCACGCGGCCCAGGTGCAATCCCGGATCAAGAAGCTGGAGAAGATTGAACGGATCGAGATTCCGCCGGTGGAAAAGACCATCCGTTTCGAGTTCGCGCCGCCCCCGCGCAGTGGAGACGATGTGGTCAAGCTCGACGGCCTGGGCAAGGTGTGGCCGCTACCGGATGGTTCACTAAAGCCGGTGTTCGATGGGGTGTCCGGGCTGATCCGGCGACAAGAAAAAATCGCCGTGGTTGGCGTGAACGGTGCCGGCAAGTCCACCTTCCTCAAAGTGTTGGCCGGTGAAACCGCGCCGAGCAGCGGCCGGATGGTGCTCGGGGCCAATGTGTCCTCGGGGTACTTCAGCCAGCACGCGATGGATCTGCTCCATCCCCAGCGCACCGTGTTCGACACGGTTCAAGAGGCGATTCCCCTGGCCCCGATCGGCGTGGTGCGCAACCTCTGTGCCGCGTTTCTGTTTCGCGGCGATGCGGTCGAGAAACGAATCAGTACCCTCTCCGGTGGGGAGAAGAGCCGGGTCGTGCTGGCCACCCTGTTGGCCCGCCCGCTCAATTTGCTCGTCCTCGACGAGCCGACCAATCACCTGGATATCCAATCCCGTGGCATCCTCCTCGATGCCCTGAAGCGGTTCGAGGGCACCCTGGTGCTGGTCAGTCACGATCGCCACTTCCTCCGCTCCCTGGTTAATCGCGTGTTCGAAATCGATCGGGGAGAGATGCGCCCCTACGAAGGCAACTACCAGTACTACCTGAGCAAGGCGCAGCCTTCGGTCTGAAGCGGCGGTCTGCCGAAATTGCCGGGCCCGAGACGATTTATCCCCTATAATTGATGGGTCGGAGTGGATCGACAAGGAGGCGAGTGATGATGAGGATTGCGATTTTCGGTTGGTGTGTGGCGTTGTTGACCGGGGTACTGGGGAGTGGATTGGCAGAACATTTTCTCCTCACCCCGGATCGGCAGGACGGCTGGCTGGTGCTCGAGAACGCCCAGGCCGGAGACGTGGTGGACGTGGCGCCGGGGATCTACCAGTTCAGGGTCTATTTGCAGAACGCGGGAACCGCGCAGGAACCGATAGTGATCCGCGCCCAGGATCCCAACGATCGACCCGTGTGGGATTTGATCGGGGATGAAGACCATCAGGTGGACGACTGGCCGGGGAGCTACACCGGCGGCGACCGCCATCGGGGGGCGTGGCAGGTCGCCTCCAGCGGGGCCCATTATGAGATTTCGGGGATTGTCTTTCGCAACTGCCGGGCGCCGTCGTCGGCCGGCCTGCGGACGATCAATTCGGGTCCGGTGAAGCTGACCGACTGTCTTTTCGAGTACAACACCAACGGTCTCACCGGTACCTCCGAGGACTACGTCGTCGAGTTTTGTGAGTTCAGAGAAAACGGCAAGACGATCAACACCGGCGCCATGACCCATAACATCTACATCTATGGCGGCAAGTTCACCATGCGGTACAGCTACAACCACGATTCCCACGAAGGGCAGCTGTTTCACGTGCGCGCCGTGGACACGCTGATCGAGTACAACTGGTTGGCCCGTCCTTCCAGCTATCCCGGGGATATCATGACCTGCAACAACCTCTGCGGCGGTGACACCTTTGACCAGGAGATGGTCCTGCGGGGCAATGTGATCATCCAGGGGGAACCCCAAAACCGCAGTCAATTCTTTGCCCTCTTCCACGACGAAGGGAGCGGGGTGGGCACCATGAGCATCGAGCTGAGCTACAACACGATCATCGGTACCCCTCAGGACCCGGGAAAGACCCACAACCTGCTCAACCTGCGCAACGACACCGTGGGCACCGAGGCAGTCCTGCACAACAACATCATCTACCAGGTGGGGACCGTGGCCGAATTGGCCGAACCGAATGTGGACAACTGGTCGGTCAGCGGCAGCCACAACTGGGTCACCACCGGCACTGATGCCACCTGGCTCAGTTCGACGATCGAAGGGACGGATCCGGGATTTGCCGATTTCGCCGGATTCGACTTCACCCTCAATGCCGGTGCGGACGCTGAGAATGCCGCCGACACCTCGGTCGGAGATTTACCGGACCGGGAGTACTACCGGGACGAAACCCTGACCATGCACTATCGCCACCGCACGTCGGCCACCGATTTGGGCGCGTTCGAAATCGGCACCGGCGGGGACGGCATCGGACCCTATGATGATGGCAGCGGAGATGCCGATACGGACGCAGACACCGATGGGGATACCGATGCGGACTCAGACGGGGATACGGACGCTGACACGGACATGGACACGGATGGGGACACGGACGCCGATGCCGATACTGACTCAGACACCGACACCGACGCAGATGCCGACTCGGATACAGACGGCGATGACCAGGGAGACGGGGGGGACGGAAGCTGCGGCTGCCGCGCAGTGGGCAGATCCTTCAAATCACCTATCTCGAATTGGTATCATCTCTTGAAAATTATTTAATTTCGAATAGTTAGAACTGATGGGGGTTCGAAATAATCCACCCGTCGATCCTTTGTCGCCATCGGGTATCGGAGCGGTTGTTTTCGTAACTAATTAATATGATTGATTGTTTTTAAACGCCCGCCAGTTGGCCTGCTCTTTGCGATACTCCCAATCCGAAAACAACACACCCCGAGATGAGGGGTGATTACAAAGGGAGAAGACAATGAGAGACTCAATACCGGCCATCATTATCGGCGTTGCACTGTCCGCGGCAACCATCGTCACCTTCGCTTTTTCCGCACAAATGATTTTAATGGGCTAAGGCCAACCGGCTAATTGGCTGACTTATGGTCCTGAATGATCTTGATCAATTCCCAGGCGATTTTCATCGGGTCGTGGCGGATGAGCACCTTCTTGTTCATCACATCCGCTTCGACCACTTGGCCGACCCCTTGGTTGAGAATCGCCTCGATATCATAGTTCACCGGATAGGATTTTTCGGCGATGTAGCCCTCGACCCGCTCCGGTGAGGGCTGACTCTTGTTTACCAGCACCATGTCGATGCACTGGCGACCCAAGTACTGGTGCAGCACCCGGACGTGCTCCGCAGCGGAGTAGGCGGTGGTTTCACCGTGCTTGGTCATCAGGTTACAGACGTAGATCTTCAACGCGTCCGCATTGGCGATCGCCTCGGGCATGCCGGACACCAGGAAATTGGGCAGAATCGACGAGTACAAATCCCCCGGGGAGATGATGATGCAGTCCGCCTCTTCGACCGCGCGGATCGCCTTGGGGTTGACCTCGGCGGCGGGTTCGATGAACAGCTTGGCGATACGCAGATCGGCGTTGTGCTTGGGGAGATCGATGTTGGTCTCGCCCGAAATGATCGAACCGTCCTCCAGTTCGGCCATCAGGCAAACACTTTGCAGGGTCACCGGGACCACCTGGCCCGATATGTTGAGCATCTTGCTCATCTCGAGGATTGCCGTCTCTTCGCTGCCGGTGATCTGGGTCAGGGCCAGGTGAAACAGGTTGCCGAAGTTGTGTTGGCCCAGCGACCCGTTGAAGCGATGTTGAAACAACTTTTGAAACAGCTCGGCCTCCTCGGAGAGCGCGACCAAGCAGCGCCGGATATCGCCGGGGGGCAGAATGCCGAACTCAGAACGCAGGATGCCGGTGCTGCCGCCGTCGTCCATCATCGAGACGATCGCGGTCAGCTCCAGCGGTTTGTAATACTTCAGCCCTCTCAAGAGACTGAAGTTTCCGGTTCCGCCGCCGATGACCACCACTTTGGCAAACATACTGCTGTCCCTATCTCGGTCGGTGCTGTCGAGGGTGCGACCGGCAACCCTGCTCCACTGCTGTGTTCATCTGATCAACGTTAGTCCCGGCAACTGGGGGATGCAAGCACAACTTGACGTTCCGTACGGTCAGTCGCTCGAAATCACCCGTTTGGGTGATGGTCTGCGCCACTGTGGGGATCAGCCGGCGAGGGGATCCGACTGCTCGGCGGCACGGCGGGTCACCGAGAGAATCAGCGATTTACACCGGTGCAGGGAGTGATCGTCCTGCACCAGGACGAGACGGGTGTTGGGGGAGCGCCGGGTCAGCTCGAGCACGTCGTCGGTAGACACCACATCATCCATCAATCCGTGAATGATCGTCCCGGCCACACTGGGCGGCACCGCGTAGGCCGAGAACTGGCGCGCCTGCTCGGGGAGCGTGGGACGGGTGTGCCGCGCGTTCGCGAAGCAGTCGGGCCGGCGGTGAACCCCCACTGCCGGTGCGAGCAATACCAGGTGCGCGATCAGCTCCGGCGATCGAGTGGCCACACCCAGGGCGGCCAATCCTCCGAGACTGGATCCCACCAGCACGGATTGACCCGCATTGGCCAACTGTTTCTGGAGGACCAGCACCTGTTGCTCCAGATCGAACTGGAAAAGCGCCGGGGTCGAGGCGTTGAGCCCGTCGCGCAGGTAGACCGATTTCGTTCCCTGGGGACTGCTCTCCAACCCGTGTGCAAAGATCACGTTCAACATGAGTGGTTACTTTACGGTGAAAACGACGGCCTATTTGTCGTCGTCGTAAAACATCGGCGCGCGCTTGGAGACGTACTCCTCGATCGCCTTTTTGTCTTCGGGCAACAGGTCGGTGAATTTGACCCCCATTCCAGGTGCCATGTCCGGGGTCATGGGGTTGTACTCACGCACCCAATGCACCAGCCCCCGCGCGGTCACCGGCCGGCCGCCGGGCAGCTTGAAGTTGACGATCACGCGGGAGTCAATCGGCTTGGGATCGAACGTGGCGACGAAGATGCCCCCCTCCTCGATATTCTGTGAAAACCCGTTGTAGAACTGATGGTCGGTCGACATGTTGAGCATGGTGTTGACATTGACCGACAACGCCCCGCTATCTGTGGGTGAAGCGGGTGGAATCGATCGGGTGGCCGCTTCGTCTTTGGCGGCCTTGACCACAGGGTGCAGCGCCTTTAGTGCCCGGGCGATCGATGCCGCGGTGATTTCGGCCGCTTCGCCGATGTCTCTGGTCTCCTGGAGGATGCTCAGGGACTGGGCGAGATAGTCCATCGCGCGTCGCATCATGTCGACTGACGCGGGGGAGTCAGGGGGGAGCTTTATTGCCGGAAACAACTTCCCCTGCGCCTTGGCCAGATTCTGGACCAATTCGTCGAGGAGGTCGGTTAACGCCGGGTTGGCTTGGCAAGCTTCCAACGCGGCCATGATATGATCTCGAGCAGTTTGGGCTGGATGCGTCATAATGAATAACGATAGCGCAACGGCGACGGGTTGCCAAGAAAGTAGCGCTCGGGGCATGAGTGACGCTGATAAATATCGGTTATCGATTTATACCTGTTTCACTCTTCCCCTGCCCCGGCCAGATCGGCGGCACAGCGGGTCAATGTGACGAAGGCTTCGTTGTTCAGACGTTCGGCCCTGATCGTCGGATCGATGCCCGCAGCGTCACATAGCCGCAAAATGAACCCCGCAGAGCCCAGCCCGCCGGCTGAAAAGGAGTTCTTGAGCGTTTTGCGCCGGTTGGCAAATGCCGCTTTAACGAGCTGATCGAACTTGCGGGAATCCACGCCGACAAGGGGACTGTTGGTATGGGGGACCAAGGTGACCACCGCCGACTCGACCTGGGGTGGGGGAAAAAAGGCCCCTGGTGCCAGCTTCTTGATGATCTGCGCGGCAAACCGTGCCTGCAGCATCACCGACAGGGCACCCCGGGCCTTGGTGCCCGGTCCGGCGACCATTCGCTGGGCCACCTCCAGCTGCACTGTAAGCACGGCCCGACGGCGACACAGCTCCGGTTCGGTGACGCGCCGCAGCAACTGGCCGGTAAGCTGGTAGGGCAGGTTGCCGGCGATGATTCCCGGCTCCTCCCCGAGGTGGGCGGCGTAGTCGAACGTCGCAGCGTTGGCCCGGCAGAGGGTGAAGCGCGGGTGATCGCTGAATTCGGCGTGTAGCACATCGCACATCACCGGGTCCCGCTCCACCGCGATGACCGTTGCCCCGCGGGCGAGCAGGCCTTGGGTCAGGGTGCCCAAGCCGGCACCGATTTCTATCACCCGGTGCGGATGCTCGCCGACGCATGCCGCGGCGATGGTCTGCACTGCGTGGGCGCTGACGAGAAAGTTCTGCCCCCAGCTGCGTTTGGGTTTGAGACCGTGCCGCTTGAGCACAGCGCGGGGATCTTCGAATGTGTCGCCGTGATCCATGTCTCGTGGGGTCAGCTGAACCGGCGGACGAGTCGTTCGAGGGCATCCCTGTCGGCATCGCTGACCACGCCGACAGCGGTGAGGTGAAGGTTTTCCCGGGTGAAGATGCGCTGTGCCACCCGTTCGAGATCGGTTTTGGCCAACCCGGCAATCTGCCGGCTGCGCTCCTCCAGGGAAACCGGCGGATGGTAGAGGGTCTGCTCACCGAACCAGCCGCTCATCGCATGGGGATCGTCGAGAAAGGTCTCCAGCGCCCACGAGGCCCGGTGAACTGCCTTGGCCCGCTCATCATCGGTGATCGGTTCGTCCCGCAGCTCTCTGACCAGGTCGAGGAGCTGCTCGGTGATGGTGACGATATTTTCGTGCGTGGCCGTCGCCTGAAGGGCCAACGCGCCGACGTCGTGGTAGCCCTCCAGATCGGCGCCCACGTTGTAGGCCAGGCCTAACTCGTCAAAGATGCGCCGGTGCAGCCGCGTCGACATGCCGTCATCGAGCACTCGCAACAGAATGGCCGCGGCGATCCAGTCTGCATCCTCCGAACCGGGGGCGTGAAACGAGAGCTGCACATTGGTCTGACTGCCCGGCCGGTGGGCGTACGATACCGTCGGCCCACGACCGAGTGACGGGCTGGGGATCGGCAGCGGCGCCACCCCGTGAGGGAGCCGGCTGAACGCGTGCTCTGCCGCCGGGCCCAGCTGTTGCGGATCAAAGGCCCCGCTGAGGCAGACCACCGTGTTCGCGGCAGTGTAGTGCGTCTCGAAATGGCGCAGAACATCATCGCTGGTAAACCGCATCGCGTTGGTCAGAGGTCCGGTCACCGCCTGTCCCAGCGGATTGTCGGGCCACAGCTTGGCGCGCGCCAGGAAATCGATATCAATCGGGTTGTCCTGTTCATCGAGATCCTCGCGAATCTCCTCGATGATCACCCGGCGTTCGACCTCGATTTCGCGAAAGAGGGGCTCGGTGACGATCTCGGCGAGCAGCTCGATACCCCGGACCAAACTCTCCTGGGGCAGGGTCATCTCGAACATCGTCGAATCCGGCGCGGTTGCCGCGAATAGGGTGCCGCCGAGTTTTTCCACAGCCAGGTTCAGCGCGTGAGCACTGGGGTGGTGTTCGGTGCCGCGGAACACCATGTGCTCCAGAAAGTGGGTCAGCCCGTTGTCCGCGGCGGACTCGAACCGAGAGCCGGTCCGCAGGTATACCGCAATTGATCCGCTGTGCAGATGGGGCAGATGAATCTCGGTCAGCGTGAGCCCGCTGGGCAGCACGCGACGCCGATGGTCGTAATCCCAGATGTCGGAGGATCGGTCGGCACGGCGATGGTGGTGGAGGAGGGGCAGCGCCCGCTTGTTACTCGACATCCTCTGCTTCTTCTTCCGGGTCGTCCGGCAGATCCGGCAGATCGCCGATCGGTGCGTCGGCGGTCTTCGGTGCGCTCGGTGTAGGTGCCGGAACGGGTGCTGGTGTGGCCGGGCTGGTGGCACCCTCGGGAGCGGGTTTGGGTGGGGCCGGTGTCGCCGGAGCGGCCGGTGCGGATGCCGGATCCGGCATCGGTGCGGACGGCGCGGCGGTCGTCGGTTGGGGGGCCGTCCCGGTCATCAGTCGAACGATTTGCCCGTTGGTCTCCG
>JANQET010000197.1 GCA_028278265.1 Myxococcota bacterium | reverse complement strand
TAACGGCGCCGGCCCGTTCGGTCATGTAGTAGTCGTAGCCTTCGCTAGGGGCGGCTCCTTCTCGAATCGCTTCCGCTTCCGCCTCAATACCAAGCGCATCCACGTACCCCACCTCGCCCGTCTCGTATGCACGTTGACGACCCGCGTTCTGCATCGCTATCAACTGAGTGACGGTCTCACGGTCCATAGCTTCGAAGTAGCTCGTTTTGTTGCCCATCATGCCAGAGACGGTGGCGATGGCCTTCAAGCGTTTGTCCGTCGTCGCAACCAGCGCCATGTATCCACCTGACGCACACACGCCCAGGCCGAAGAGCTTGTCCCGATCGACGAACGGAAGCGTGCCGAGGTAGCTGATGGCATCTCGAATGCTCTCAATTTTGATGAAGGCGTTCTCGTTGTTTCGAATCGCGCCGTCGCTGTCACCATAGCCGAGATGATCGAACACGAGGGTCACGTAGCCCTCGCCCGCCAGATGACGGCCGTAGACGGCGCCGGTCTGCTCCTTGACCTGGTTGAACGGCGGCGAGAAGACCACTGTCGGGTACTTTGCAGACGGATCAAACCCGTCCGGAGCATAGAGGTGACCGGCCAGCGTGTACCCTTGGCTGTTGAAGGTGATATCGTTCTTTCCCGAGCTCAGTTTTTCGATGTCTGTTTTGTTCTCCATTTTCATACTCCTATTTGCCGTGCTTGGTTTGTGGGGTTGGTTGCAGGCTTGAACCAGAAGCAAAACCCCAATGGTTGCTGACAGGCTGTAAATGGTCGTTTTCATTTTCTTACCTCCCGCATTATTGGACAGGCATTTCCCCCTGTCTGAAATAAGCATAACTCTCGTTCTTGGATAAAAACAGGCGACATAGTCGCAAAAAATTGCCTATTTGTATCACCCGGGTTGTTTTGTGCATTTTTAGGCACTACGTTAATGGCATGAGCAAACAGCAAATAAAACAACTCATTGAACAGAGAACCCGCGAGGACGGCGTGGTGGAAACCGGGGTAAAAGGGGTCCAGCTTTTCCGAATTTCAGAACCGGTTCGCTGCACCCCCGCCGTATATGAACCCACCGTGGTGGCCATTGTGAACGGGGCCAAGGAAGCCATCCTGGATGGAAAGAAATATGTTTACGACAACACGCACTACATGTGTTGCACCCTGTCGATGCCGGTGGAGGCGGGCACGCCCACCGCTTCGCCGGACAATCCTCTCCTGGGCGTCCTCATCTCCCTGGACACGAGGGTGATGACGGAACTGGCAATCGAGATGGAGAGCGCAACCGGCGCCATTCGAAAACCGAAAGGCGGACCGCTCCCCCAGGGGTTTGCTCTCGCGCGCTGGGATGACGCGTTCATCGAAGCGCTATTGAGGCTGCTGAAACTCGGGCACAGCCGGGCGGATACTGCCGTACTTGGCAATGGGCGGCTTCGCGAGGTGTACTATGCCATTTTGAGAGGAGATGCGGGGGATTCCGCAAGACGAGCCTTTGGTGTGGGCAATGAAATTGCCCGGGCGATTGAGTTTTTGTCCTCCCGCCTGGATGAACCGGTCACCATCGAAGAGATGGCCGCACAGGTGGGAATGAGCCGGGCAGTGTTTCACCGGAAATTCAAACAGGCGACCACGATGTCGCCCATCCAGTTTGTCAAGTCCATCCGACTGAACAACGCCGCGATGAAGATTGCTCAAGGAATGACAGTGAATGAAGCGGCAATGGAAGTGGGCTATGTGAGCTCTTCCCAATTCAGCAGGGAGTTCAAACGCATGTACGGCCAGTCCCCCAGGCAATGGAGCAATACCAACCATCCACGTGTTGACGATGTGCCGGCGGTCGCTGGTTGACAACCCGTTGACACGGACACGACGTAACACTCATCTGTTTTCAACCCCAATGGTGGCTACGGATGGAGCTGTTTCGCCCGCACTGTCAGATCAGGAAAGAGACCAAGTTTCGGTTCGTGGGTCGACCCGTGGTTCGACAGCCGCAACCCGTATCACTATCCGCTTCGTCATCACCATCGCTATCGTCGTCTGAATCACCATCGCTATCGTCGTCTGAATCACCATCACCATCGGCGTCCGCGTCCGCATCCGAATCGCTATCACCATCGGCATCAGCATCCGAGTCCGAATCGCCATCGCCGTCGCCATCGGCATCAGCGTCCGCGTCTGCGTCGCTATCACTATCGGCATCAGCGTCTGCGTCAGAGTCCGAATCAGTGTCGCCGTCACTATCGGCGTCAGTGTCAGCATCGGCGTCGGAATCTGAGTCAGAGTCGGCATCGCTGTCTCCACCGCCGTTCGAGTGGGAAGATAGACTCACTTCCGGACAACCCATGACCATGAACGAGTAGATATTTCGCATCAGAATGTCTGTCGATGAATCAGCGGGCACGCCCTTGGCTTGATTGAGCGCGTGACCGACCGGCAGCTCCTCGACGAGCGCTCCTTGGAACTGGTACATCAAGCCTTGATTGGAAATGCTCGATTCGAACTCCTGTTGACCGATCTGGTACAGCGTTTGTCTGGTCCCTCCGATGGTGGCGATGGCCGCATTCTTCAACATCTCGTATCCCAGGTTGTTTTCGGTCTCGATATTGGAATTCAAGCAGCTGCCCATAAAGACAATCGGGTTGTACTCGTTGCCCAGCTCAGTCGTGCCTTCAGAGGTCATGATGCCGGTTGCCGAGGTTTCGCTCCCGTGGGTCATCCAGATCACCACGCCGAAATCGCGGCCCGACCAGGCATCGGTGACAGCTTGTTGAGTGCAGTTTGTCTCATCGGGATTGCCGTGGTTGTCGCTGTAAATGCGGTACAACGGCCACCCGTTCGGCTCAATGTGGTTCTCTCGCATCGCTTCGAACAGGTATGACCCCGGGGTCTGATCGTCGTAGGGAACTGCCGCATACAGGGAGTCGGTGCGCCAACCGATATTGTTTTGGGATGCGTTTTCATAGGCGATGATCTTTTGGAGGATCTTGTCGGCCACGGCAATGCCGTTCTCGTCGTACACCGGAATTCTGCCCGCTGAAATCTCCGCGTCACGGTCGGTGTCCACGGATCCGGTCAACTGCTCGTAGTAGAAATCAGAGGGAGCCGCGCCGATAGCCCCCTGCCCCGCCATCTTCATCGGCACGGTGCCATCGGTCGGTTTGGGCGCGCCGAGAAACATCACAAACTCCATCGTCTCCGACTCGTAGTGTTGTTGCAGATAGGCTCTGATGTTGTCTGCGGCCGCATCTCCGGTGCCGCCGCCCCAGTCGTCCGGACCAATCACTTGAACCTGGTAGCCCCGTTTCTCCTTTGATTCAATGAACTCCCCGAGCACTGCCGAACCGGCCACGAATGCGTCGTCAGCCATGATCGCGTAGGTGGTGTCTCGGGTAAATGAATAGGCCGCATCGTACATCGGGCTCACGGTATCGTAATTGACAACCAGGGGCTTGATCAGGGTTCTGAAATTTGTTGGGACCGGATAGCTCGTGTCTCCTTTTGACTCACCGTCAGCGCTGATGACCAGTTTTCCGCGGGTCATCAGCACGAGCTTTTTTGACACCGGATTGTACTTGGCCAGATTTACCGTCACTCTGAGCAGCTTGTACACGCGCTTCTGACTCGGTGAGGCCCGCTGAAGGTAGTCGCTCGGGAGAAACGCGTTCGTGGCAAAGACTTCCACGTCTTTACCGTCGCGAATCGTTCTGCCGGGGGGCCACACCGGTCCGTCCACTGTGTACGGGGGAAGGGCCGGGCGCACTTCGAATTCACCGGGCAGGACAGTTTCGGATACATTGGTCACAGAAACCGAAATCGAGCTCATCTCAGTGTCTGGCGGCAACAAGAACGCAGCGGTGAATAGCGGTAGCGCGGGCTGTCCAGGCAGTGCTGAGATATTGTGGTCGCCGAAATCCGCAAATTGACCGGTGCGTACAACGGATACATTGTCGCAAGGCAGCTCGTGAGTGAGGGTGATCGTTCCGGCCAGCGCGGGACCCACTTGGATCAAAAAAATGAGTGGCAATAGCCTTAAACCCATAGCTGATTCTCCCAGCTGTGATATTCGAGCACCAAGCTCGTATCTCTTAACTTTGTGGTTTTTCATTTGAAAACTGGGGGGAGTTTTGCGCTCTTACGCACTTTTTTCCCGTTGATCTCGCTCAAACCATCCATAAAAACACACCGTTTTCAATGTGGGGCGTACTTTTCTCGGTGCTCGCTGGGATGGACGGGCCTTGGCCGTCAGCGTACAATGCGATATTGCGGACATTTCGATGTGTCCTCCGATTGCTTTCCTGATATGGAACTGGTGTACCCGCTGCTGAGACGGTGTGCGAAGGCCATTTGTTCTAACCGTGATGCAGGGGGCAACCCGCACCGGTTTCCATGGGATGGGACCGAACTCGGCAGGAGGGATTCCGATGGCAAATAAAAAAGTCTGTATTGTCGGCGCTTCCGGCAAGCTCGGCCGGTACATGGTACAGCATGCGCTGGACCGAGAGTATGAGGTGGTGGGGGTTTGCCGGGAAAAGAGCGTGCCCAAACTCGACGGATTCAAGGGACGGATGACGATCGTTTCCGGTTCGACCAACGATCGTGCGGTCATCGAGAAGGCGGTGGCCGGATGTGATGGGGTGCTCACCGTGCTGGTTCCCTGGGGTATGCAGCACTATGCCACGGGCACGGCCCAGGCGGTGATGGACTTCGCTCGACCCGATGCCCGTCTGATCTTCTCCTGCGGTTGGCATATTTCCCTGGACGGGAAAGACGTGTACTCGTGGCAGCTCAAACTGTTCGAAAAGGTGTTCGGCTGGATCGGGCGGGCCACGCGAATGGCGGATATTCGCGACCAGGTGGAGGCGTGTCGCCGTATCTTTGCCAGCGACACCCGCTGGACCGTGGTGCGCGGGAGCGACCTCAAAGAGGGGGAGAGCCAGGGCCTGCCCGTTTGGAGCCGGCATGTGGGGGATCCGATCCTGGCGAGCAACCTCACCCATCGCATCGACTTCGCCCTGTTCATGGTGGCCGCCCTCGAGGACGATTCGCTCATCCGGGAAGCCCCGGCAATTGTGGGTTGTCAGACCCCTTCAGCGCTGAACGCCGCGGGCTCGGGTCGGTGAGTGAAAAAGGTCAAAAGGTCGATTGTTCAGGAATGCTCAGCGCTAGAGACCATTCTCGACGATATCGAGGATATCTTCGGCGGTGAGGTGTGTGCCCACATCGTTGGCTCGGAGCACTTGTGCGGTGGTGAGATCGATGACGGTGATCAGCGGGACGAATTCCGAACGAAAGTCGGGCAGCTCGCCCGAGATGTACCTGCCTTCGATGCCGTAGGTGTTGAGATAGGTCTGGGCCTCGCCGACGGGCATATCGTCCCAGCCGTTGGTCACCACCGCGAGGATCGCACCGCCGGCCGCGTTGATCCCTTCTTCCACTGTCGCCAGCTCGGTCAGAAAATCCTCACAGGGGGCGCAGGTCAGGTCGCAATGGGTGAAGACCAACCGGTGAACACCTGAGCACAATTTATCTTCAAGGGAGAAGGTGGCTGCGGTCTCTTCGACCACGCCGTCACCATCGACGTCCACGTACCCGTCCAACGACCAGTTGGGTACGATCGCCCCATCCTCCAACACCTGATCGGTTTCCTCGCTCCAGGTCGGCGGTGTGCAGTCGTCATCATCAACCGAAATGACGATTTCCAGTATGCCGTTGCCCAGATCCACGACGTCCTCTCCGGCTTTGAAGCGAAACACGACGGTCGTGATGAGCTGATCCTCGATTGAAAATCCCTGGGGGTTATCGGAGACGAGCACCGCATCGATGGGCTCGAAAATCCCGCCGACCTCTTTCTCCAGCCGCCAACCCGGCAGCAAATTGACGATATACGCTCCCTCGGAGAGCTCGCGGGCGATGGCAGACTCGCCGAGATGGTTCTCGGTCAGCAGGGTCGCATTCTCGGCCCCCCGCACCCTGAAAGCGCCGTGGCGCAGGCGATAGAGGGCTCCGCTGTCCCCCTCACCGGTCAACGGCACCTGAATCGACCCGACCTCTGACGGTTGCTCCGATTCACAACCCACCGTGAGCCATGCTGCCATGGTGATCATCCAAATGATTCCAATCATTCTGTTTGCCCAATTAATCTGCATCGTCTGCTCCTTGTGACATGTTTTCCCCCACCCGCGCTGGCTCGGAGTGGAGCGGCCGCCCAACCGATTGGCCAAAGGTTAATTCATTAAACCGTTTCGATCAGACCATTTTGCAATGGCGTCGTCAATGGTTGATACGGCCTTGCGCATCGATCAAATGACATATTAGGCCATTGCATCGGCAGCTTGTCACCATTGCGGTAATATCGGCAAACGTCGACGGATTAACGGACGGTGCAATCACGGAAAGCAGGGAAAGCAGGAGAAAAATGGGATGACTCAGAAAGCTCGACCCAATCGCTGGAGGGCGACCACCGGGTCACCCGTCTTCTCGGCCAGGGCCATGGCCTCTTCGCCCAAGGCTCGGAGCAGGTGATTCAGACCGGGCACCTCCTTGCGATCCACCACGCAGATCGGCTGACCCTGCTCGCTGACATACAACCCATCAGGCGGCTCGGTGGGCGCCAACCCCGGGTACTGATCCGGCGACTCGGTCGCATAGATCAGCGCCCAGGCCGCTCGATCGAAAATAACCAATTCCACCCGATCCGCCTTGGAATCCCGCTCCAATTGGTGCCATCCCGGCGCATCCCGCTGTCCTTTTAAAAGCCATAGAACGTTCTCAGACATGGGCGGACTAAACCACCTTCTCGTCGCCCAGTCAATCTCAATGATGCCGACCGGGGGTCAACCTCCGGCGATCGTCAATGCGCGCAACAACCCCCGCATGCCCTCCACCACTTGTGCGGTTCGCTGATAGTCGATCTTGTCCGGTGTATCCTCAGCGCGGTGGTAGTGGGGATATCGGTAAAGGGCGGTGTCGGTGACCATCAACGCGGGGTACCCCTCCTGCCAGAACGACCAGTGGTCAGACCAGTCCACTCCCTTCACTGACGACGGGAAGACCGCCTCCTGACAGGGGAGAGAAACGGCGACGCGAAAGAGAATCGCGCACTGCCGAACAAAATTCTTCGACTCGAGATTGCCGACAAAAGCGATGAAATTCCCCTGGTCGGGATAGTTGTCGCGAAGCTGCGCCGGATAGCGCTGGCTCCCCGATTCGTCCGAAAAGTAGCCGATCATGTCCAAGGAGAGCATGGCGATGATGTTGTCTTTGTTCGACCGACAATGGCGCGCGTAGCGCAAGCTCCCCATGTGGTCGGTGTGAAAGTAGGGCGTTCCTCATTGACAAATGCGACAAACCGCAGGGTGCGCCGGGGCCGGTCGTCTTTCATCAGCCGGGCCAGTTCGAGCAGGGCAGCCACACCGCTGGCATTGTCGTTGGCGCCCGGGGTGCCGATGGCTGAGTCGTAGTGCGCCCCGATGACCACAATCTCGTCCGCCTGTGCGCTCCCCTCGAGTGTGGCTACGATATTGCGCACCTGGTGGCCGTCACAGGTGTACTGATGATTTACCGGTTTGAATCCCATATCCTTAAAAGAGCGTTCAATGTAGTTCGCCGATTTTTGCAGCCCGGCAAACGCCCGGCTGATATTGCGCTCGCCAATCTCCTCGACCAGCACTGTCACCCGTTGGCGCAGCTGATCGGCCAGTACGGGTTCGGCCGGTGGCCGGGTCGGCTGGGGGGGCGATTCCCGGTCAACTGTTTCTGCGTCGACCGCTGGTTGCTGATTTGCCAACGGCGGCAATACCCACTCCGACGGCGGCAACCCCGACGGCTTGGGCCCACAGCCCACCCCGATGAGCGCTGCCAAAAAAACCACCACACGACAGAGGCTTGTCTTGGGGCTAAAACCGTGTGCCGATTTTTCCATAGATGTACCGCCCCATGAAATCATAGCTCTGGGCATTGGAGTTGGCCGTCGATCCCGGGATGTAGGGGGGCGACGAATCGATAATATTGTCAATTCCAACGACAAAATCGAGACCCTGCCAAATGAGGGACGCGGCAATGTCCCAGTACGCGATGCCATCGATATCGCGGGTCGGCAGGTCATCGGTCCAATCGTTGGGTGTCCCGGCGTCCCACTGAAAGACTTCCACAGGTCCTGTGTATCGCAACCGGTTGGAGACGCGCCAGATCGCGCCGTTGAGCGCCACATCTGCCAAACAGCGAAACTTGGGAATCGCCCCTGCAAACGAGCCATTGACCGTACCGAGAAGATCGTCGGTGATTTCCGCGACCGTATCCGTCTGTTGCAGCTCGAGCAACACACTACCGAAAAAGGTCACCTCAGCGCGGAGCTTTGGCGAAATGGGAAGCCCGTAGTCAATGGAGAAGTCGAGCCCACTGCTTTGGGTCTCCATGACGTTGTCGGTGATCAGATTAATTTTGCTGATGTCGCTGCCGGGGGATCGGGCGCCGATGTATTGACAGTACTGATGGCTCTTGTTCGAGCTGAGATAACACTTGTTGACAATGGTCTGGGCATCCAACTCCCCAAAACCATTGGTCACATCAATCTCAAAGTAGTTGAACCGCAAAGAGAGAACACCGAACCTCGGCGGGACAAATCCGGGTCTGATCGTCGTACCGAGAGAGAATTGGGAGGAGGTTTCCGCACCCAGGTTCGGATTGGCACCAACATCGGTGATGATCGCCACGGGCCCTTGAACCCATTCCCCGGGGACACCATCATGTCGACAGTTTTCACGCAGGGTGGTATCGGTCGAGTCCTCCCAGTAATTACAGGGATCGTGAACCAATCGAATCGTCCGGCCTTTGCCACTGTAGAGATCTGAAATTCCCGGTGCGCGAAAAGCCGTGGTGTAGCTGCCCCGCAGGGCAATCGCGGTTATGGGCTTCCAGGCGAGGCCGATCCGGTAGTCGAACTGACTGCCGAAGGTGCTGAAATTAGTGAGCCGCGCGGCCAGGTCGAGGCTCAGCAGTTTCACTCCGGGCAGGTCGGCGAGAAAGGGAAACACCAGCTCCGCGAACCCCGCTTGGACAGTGAAATCACCGGCATATGGCGCAACGATCGGTTGTGCAGCTTCGCCGGTCACCACCCGGTCGTCCGGTAGAAAATGCCCCCGCTGCCAGCGAAGCTCACCACCGACAGCCGTGCTCATGTACCCTCCCGGAAGTCGAAACAGTCTGCCCGTCACCGAGAGCCCGGTTTGGACCATCTCCCGCATCGCTTGATGCTGCTGTTTGAATCGAATGTAAGCCGCCACGTCATCTTGCAGATTGCCGGCTCCCACCAGATTGGCAATCCCAGGACACAACACATCTTCAGCACACAGATCCGGATCCAACGCCGTGTACAGGTTCGTCAGATTCACCGCGTTGTGCAAGGTGCCGGCGTTGAACATCTTGCTGTAGTTCAGATAGCTGTCCCAATAAAAATTCTCCCCCCAATTTCCGCGCAGGCCGACTACCGTCCGGAACGTCATCCTATTGTTTTCGTAAACCCGCCGTCCCACCTCGGACATTCGCCGGGACATCCCAAAATAGCCCACATCCCCCTCCGCTTCCAACTCAGTCAGGCTGTCGGGTATGTAGGGGTTGGTGAGCGGAAGTTCGAGCGGCCCTGCTGGTTGGTATATCGAGCTCAGTCCCACCGGTTGGGGGGAGATTTGATTCAGATTATTGAGAAAGGTGATGTCTCCCTCAGCATACGCTGTGACCCAATCAGTAAGAGCGTAATCGCCCAGCGCGGTGACGGACACCCGGTCCATTCGCCCCACCAGCCAATGGTCGCGGCCGTAGTTGTAGCGGTGCCCGTAGGGATTTCCCGGCTCCATTCCATTGCTGAACGGTGTAAAGGAGCCATCCGGATTCAAATGCATTGACGGGAAAGCGTTGGAATAAGAAAACAACCGTCCCCCGGGGGTGTACCCGCTGCCGTACATTCTCCTAAACGGGGCTCGATCGACCATTCCGTCCCCGTCAATATCGTCATAATACTCCCATGCCACCGGTGGCTGGGCCCACTCACGATCTCTCTCCCGGATGTCGTTTCTCCTGTAATAACTCAGATGAACAACCGCGTGACCGTGATCGTGTGTTCCCCCCAGCGTGGCAGAGGCCAACACATTTTCGCCGTCTCCGTGGGTGGTGACACCCCCTTGCAGCGCTGCGCTGAATCCCTGATGGTCCTTCCCGATGACGAAGTTGACCACGCCGGCCATTGCAGAGGAACCGTAACGGATCGACGCACTCTCCAGCGTGATCTCGACGCGGTCGATCACCCCTATCGGAATGGTGTTGAGATCCACCCCGCTGCCAAAGGCGCTGATCATTCGCCTGCCGTTGATCAATACCAGGGTTCGATAGGTTCCCAGGTTTCTCAGGTCAATTCGCGCGAGCCCCTGTCCCCCGTCGTTGTTCTGTTTGGTTTCCCCTTGGAACGTCACATAGGGCAATTTCCGGAGCAGCTCATCCGCGGTGGCGGCGCCGGACATGCTGATCTCATCGGCCTCGATGACTAGCCGATTGACCTCTCGCAGGCAGGCCGCTTGGCTCCATTGGGAGACAGGGGGATCTTCTGCCCGAATTGACTGATCACCGTCAAGGGGGTGCTCCGCTGTGGGTTCTTGATCCTGCGCGACGGCGTCACCCGCCCACAGGTGAAGCAGACACGCCATAGCGCAAATCGCTCGCAGGTACCCCAGCTGAATTGGCATATTCAAAACATTGGCTCCCTTCACCCCGCTTCGTCCTACTGACAATCAACTCGAGAAAATTGGGCCCATTATACCCCATTGGCGGCGGTAGCCAAGCCGTGACAAATCGACTACTCTCAGTTCAATGAACGCCATCGAAGCCACCGGTGTGGTGAAAACATTTGCCGGATTTCTGGGACGGCGGCCCCGCATGGCACTTTGCGGAGTGGATCTGGCGGTTCCCGCGGGCATGATCTTCGGCTTGATCGGATTGAACGGAGCGGGCAAGACCACTTTCATCAAGGCACTGTTGGCGGTGCTGCGGCCGGACTCGGGCGCGATCGGGGTGCTGGGCGGATCCCCCGAAGCGCCGGCCATTCGAAAAAAAATCGGCTACCTCCCCGAGCGCCTTCACCTTCCGCGAGTGATGACGCCGCTACAATTCCTGATGAGCGTGGCGCGAATCAAACGGCTGGACAATCCCGCCCAGCACGCGATGCACCAGCTCGAACGGGTGGGTCTGGCCAGTGAACGGTCGACAAAACTGGGCGGCTTCTCCAAGGGCATGCGACAACGCTTGGGCATGGCCGCGGCGTTGATCGGCGCGCCCGAGCTGCTGGTGCTCGACGAACCCACCGACGGCATCGATCCTTTGGGACGTGCGGAAATCAGACGCATCCTTCTCGAAGAGCGGTCCCGCGGGGCGACGGTGTTTCTCAATTCACACCTGCTCTCTGAGACCGAGCGGGTGTGCGATCGCGTCGGCATCATCGCCTCGGGAAAAATCGTGCGCAGCGGAACCTTGGACGAGCTCTGCGGCACCAAAGACCGATACAAGCTGGTGGTGGAGCAATCCCTTGATACCGAAGAGATGAAACAGCTGGGATTCGCGTCCGGAGAGCAACCCGGTGAATGGATCTGCCAGGCGTCCGACGGTGAAGCGCTGATGGCGCGGCTCGATCAATTGCGCCGGGCGAACGTCTGTTTCATCGAGCTGCGGCCCGAACAAAAAGAGTTGGAGGAGGTGCTGTCCGACGTGGTCAACGGGGCGAAGCAATGACCGTCCTCGTGGTGTACATGGATGTGATCCGAGAGGCCATCGCGCGAAAATGGTTCTTGGCCCTGGCGCTCTCCACCACGATCGCCCTGGCCATTGTGGGACTGGCCTTGAGGCTCGATGTGGTCGACGGCGCCCTCGCCGCATCGCGGTTGTTTGGCCAAATACTCGACAGCGATATCAAATCGATCGACATCGCGCTGCGCCCGGTCTTTCAAGTCGGGGCCTACGCGGTCTACTACATCGTCATGGTGACCGGCGTGTTCGGCTGTTCCGGCTTCGGCCCCAGCATGCTCGCTCCGGGCCGCATCGAGCATTTGCTCTCACTGCCCGTGCGCCGGATCGAGCTTCTGCTCGGCACCTACCTGGGTGTGGTGACCATCTCGAGTGTCATTGCGATGTACGGTACCATCGGCTTGGTACTGATCCTCGGCGTGAAAACCGGTTATTGGAATTGGGGCATGATATCCGCCGGGTGGTTGGCGGCGATTTCGTTTGCACCGATCTACGCCTCGATGCTCGTCTCCTCCCTGATCGTGCGCAGCGCGCCGTTTTGCGGATTGGTGGGAATCTCGCTGGTGACTGCGGGCATCGTTGCGGGCTATCGAGAGAACCTCCTCGCCCTGTGGGAGCCGGGTATCGGCAGAACGGCATTCGAGCTGTTGATGGCGCCATTGCCCAAGATCTCGAGTCTGGCCCAAATCGCCGGCCACTCGGCAGCGTCCGCGCCGATCGATCCCGGTGAAATGGCACGTCTGGTGGCTGGTTCGAGCGTTTTTGCCGCCGCGGTGCTCGCCTTTGGAGCGTGGCTTTTCGAAAAGAAGGATTTTTAGAATGACCGGTAAAAGGAGAAGATATGGGTGGTTGGTTCTCGCTGCGTTGTTGCTCCTGGTCGCCGGATGGCTGATGTGGCCCACCCGCTCCGACACTTCGGCACAACAGCGGGAGATCACTTTTCCCAATCACCAGCGGTCCCACGAACGACAGCGCTTGGCCGGTCGTCGTCGGGCGCTCACCCTGCTCAACAAGCTGGGAGAAACCACCCAGCAGGAGCAGTTGGAGCGCGATCCACTGCTCGTGGCCCTCTCCGGGGCCGCTGCAAAAGGCACTCATCTCGTGTTCGAAGTCGAGGCGCTCAAGGACACGCCGATCGGCCAGATCGTCATCGATTGCCTGACCAACGCCGATAGCTCCCCGCTAGATAAGGTTGAGGAAAAAACCGGGATCTCCCTGATGGACTCAGTGGATCGAATCGCCGGGGCGAGCGGTCTTCTTCTCGTCGAAGGGGATTTCAGCGGGGCCAAATTGGAGGGACTGTTTGACGGTGCAGAAGCAACCGCAAAGGGCCAAACCACCATCTACGCCAACCCGGACGCTCCCGGTGGACAGGCCGCCGTATGGAACAAACAGCTGCTCATCTTGACCAGGGACAGGGAAACACTGGACGAGGCAATCGGCCTGCTCGAAGGCGAGGTTCCATTCGACGACAAAACTATCGACGAGGAGAACAGCTTCGGGGAGATCTACGGCAGTCTGGACGTGGAACAGGCGGCAGGGATGTTTCCCGGTTCGTCTGACGTGGGAAACCGGTTCGCCGAGGCTGCCGAGCGGGTCGAGTTGCACGTCGATGCGAGCGAGGACGTGGCGATCGTGGCCAACGTCTCGGGCGGGAACAACGACGCCCTCAATGAGCTGGCGCGGGCGGTGGGGGGAGCGCTCTCGCTGGGGCGAATCAAGGCCCGCGCAGAGGGGGACGACGACCTTGCCGAGCTGCTCGATTTTGCCTCCGTCGATCCGGATGAGGGGGCGTTCGAGATGGAGGTCGCCCTGCCCCTGCAATTCCTCGAGGACAAGTTGGCCGACTGTCGTTGGATGGGAAATTCCAATCAACCGTGATGGCGCATGCTCGACAGAGCAATCCCCGACCCATATCTATCGGACTTCAATTTAACAATAATTCCCATTCCAATTCCAATAATGCTTTCGATGCCTCAGAAGAAACTCGGTTTCCTGCGACAGGGAGGGCAGGCACTGGGGTCTGCCCCTACGTAACTATTTGAAATTGTTGTAGGGGTAATCCCTTGTGGTTGCCCTTTTGAACGGGGATTGACAGAATCTCGCGTTATTTCTCACGAATCACTTTCGCTATTGGAAAAAGGGACAGTCCCGGCCCAACCGTTCACATCATGCAAAAGGAGCACGCATTACATATGAACTTAAAAATTTCACTACAATTCATTCTTTTTTGTAATCTTCAGCGGTTTAAACCGCAAATCAGAACAAAAAGCGTTGACATCGTTTTGTGCAGTTGAGACTATTCTGCATAGTGGAAAAAATGGATACTGAACAGCACATCCGATATAGACACTGTGAATCGTGCCGATTGCAGAACATGCAAAGTGATGGATTTTTACAGAAATTCTTTACGAAAAGCAAAAAAGGAGATCGACCCAATGGAAAACAAACATAATCAAAAGTGGGCATATCTTTTGTGTTTGATGGCGATGTTCTGGTGCTTCATGGGGGCCTGCAACTCGGACACGGATTCCGGTTCAGGAGGAGATGCTGATTCAGATTCAGATGGCGACAGCGACGGTGATGGTGATGGTGACAGCGACGGTGATAGCGATGCGGACTCCGATTCAGACAGCGATTCCGACTCTGATTCGGACAGTGACAGCGACAGCGATAGCGACTCCGATTCAGATAGCGATTCTGACTCTGATTCGGACAGTGATAGCGACAGCGATGCCGATTCTGATTCGGACAGTGATAGTGACAGCGACAGCGACAGCGATACGGATAGCGATGCCGACACGATGTGTGACAATTATCCGCCGGCAGATAACAACTGGTCTGCGGGTTCGGTCGTGCGAAACTATCTGCTCTATGATCAAGATGACAATGCGATGGAGATTTGTGAATATTCGGACCAAGGCGCAAAACTGCTCGTAATGAAACTCAGTGAGCATATAGAGCCGTCCGGCCAACAACATCATCCCATATTGGCCGAGCTGGCCGAGAAGTATGCTGATCAAGGGGTTATTGTCATCGAGTATGCGGCCACCGCGGACGACGCCCAAGAACTTTCTGACTACGTGGGGTCGGTTGACTTCACTGTTGTCCGTACCGAGCCTGCCAGCCTGCTGATGGACGACTACCTTTCGACCGAAACCAAACAACGACACAGTCGGTTCAACGCGCTCGATCTCACCACGATGAAGGTGCACAAACCCAAGTGCGCATATGGGATCAACGACGTCGAAGAAAAGTGTATTCTTGAATACCTGTAACAAGCGGCGGCATGGGAAGAAACGCATACCATAGGTACCTTGTGCACCTCTCAGCGACAACGGTTCTGTTGCTGCTGGTCGCAATGGGTTGCCGAGACCCGGTGTTCTTGGACAACCCCTACCACGCCACAGGGGCCGATTTCGGGTCCGGCGATCTCTATCCGGCGCCTCGCTGTCCACCGGGTTCGGTGCAGAAAATCGACAACAGCATGAGCCCCTGGGAAGGGGGCGATGTCAGCCCGGAGCTGGTAGTGGAGATCTTTACCTGGATGCGGTGCGGCAACTGCGCCGGCTTGTCCGTGTTCTTGCGCGACTTTAAGGTCCGCCGAAAAGATCTCTGGGAAAAAGTGCGGTTCTACTTTCATCATTTTCCGCTGGATACATACGATACGGCCCTGGAGATTCATGAAAACATGGTGGCCATTCACCGGCAATCCAATGACGGATTCTGGCAAGCCCATGATTGGGCATTCGACAAAAACGTGAACCAGGAACCGGTGTTGAACCCGGAGGATCTCGAGGTCTATGCGCGGGACGTCCTCAAATTGGACATGAACGAGTTTTATGCGGTGGCCCGCGATCCGAAAACCAGGGATTTTGTTCTCTGGGATAGAGGGCAAGGAGACGTGTACGACGTTGTCGGTACGCCGACCATCATCATTTGTGGTCGGCACCTCGGTGGATGGAAACATCTCGAAGAGGGCATCGAAACGTTTATGGACTAATCAGTTCAAACCCAGGAGGAAGGTAACATGAAAAAACTGTTAACACTTCTTTTGGCCATCATGATGACACTGTGGGGTGTGGCCTGCAGCGATGAAGGGAGCGAAGGGGACGACCTCCCGGACAGTGGTGGTAGTGGAGATGACGATGACGACCCCGGCCCTGACCCCAACATCGTCTGCATTCCCGAGGAGCCCGATAATCTCGAAGAGTGCGGCGATTATCCGGAGGGCGCGGGAGACATGTTCGATTTGGAAGCGGTGGTTCCCAACATCGAGCTCGCGGCATACTACGATCGGGATTGCGACGGCGTAGCAGAGCCGACCACGCTGAGTTTCTATCGGGATATCTATTGTCAACGGGACAAGATAAAATCCCTGGTGCTGATGGCCGGAGCAGCCTGTGCCCTCCCGGAAGACCAGGGCTTCCGCTGACCCTTCTGAGAATCCCCAACCCCAAGGTTCTTGGAGGCAGGTGCAGTACAACGCGAGATTCGTAAAAACAAAGGGGAGCTGGTCGCTCTCTTTTACAACAATCCGCTGGCCGAAGAAACGATGTACGCGGACGAAACAGATGAGCTGGTCAGCCAGGTATGGAAGTGGGAAAGTGGCTGGCGGATCGAGGACAACGAATCCCTGGTCGTGTTGAAATCCTATGGTACCGGCGGCCCGGACGGCCAACGGGTATTCTTCCCGCGTTTTCCGATCACGTACGTCATCGACACATCCACGATGGTTGTCGTTTCCGGTGAAAAATCAAAGGAATACGACATACCGGAGGGCGGCGGTCTGGAAGATCAGAAAGATTTTGACTTCCTCGGTGAGGTCAAAAAGCTCAACAAGTAGAGATCCAGAGTGATTCCCTGTCCACTGCATGCCTCGGAGATTGGGATTCACAACCACCCACCAAGCAATGAGTTGGGAGCACCCTAGTATGAAAAAGAGGCGTCTCACTCTCCTGTCGGCGGTCATCGTTCTAGCGGCGCACACCCTGGCCGACGATGCTCAGTCGAGCACTACCCGGGTAAACTCCAGGGTCAAGTTCAAGCTCGCCCAGGCCGCACTCGAATCCGGC
Organism: Myxococcota bacterium; assembly: GCA_028278265.1. Lineage (GTDB taxonomy): Bacteria > Myxococcota_A > Polyangia > JAAYKL01 > JAAYKL01 > JANQET01. The sequence goes on along the minus strand of JANQET010000197.1, from coordinate 74,461 downwards.
GATGGGGACAAGGCCTATGCGCTGGCCAAAGCATCCTGCCTGGCAACGGACGCCATTTTGGAGGGATGCCTGCTGTGGTCTGAGCTCGCAGAGAAGCGGGGCAACGACAAAGATGTTAAACGGTCACTGGGATCGGCTATCATCATCGCTCCTCACGATATTCGCGCCCGCACAAAGCTCGCGGTGAAGCTCATCGCCAAGGAGGACTACGACTGGGCTAAGGAGCATTTGGAGCAAGCCCTGCCCCAAGCGAAAGCCGACACCGACCAGGCCATCTTGCGCTACTACCTGGCCTACGTACTATTCAAGAAAAAGGCATTTGAAGAAGCCGACGCCCATTTTCTCGAGGCGTGCCCCGGTCTTCCGGAGCACATGGCCCAGCGATGTTCATACTATCAAGCCATCATCGCCGAGCGACGGGCAGACCGTGATGCAGGGGTCGCCTTGTTGAAAAAGGTTGGCGAAGGCGCGGACGAGACGTGGCGTCACGCCGCGGGGGAGCTGCTCAGCTCGTGGAGTGCATTCCCCAAAAACGAGGGATTCCACGGGCGTTTGAGCGGCGCCGTGGGGGTCAACACCCACCCCTCATCCGCATTTCTCGATATGGTGGAGTCGGATGTGAGGCCCGTGTTGCAGAGCGTCTTGCGGGGGGACGCGATCTTTGGCCGGACACTGGGTCCGGGGAGTTTTCAGGCAACTGTCACTGCATACCGAGAAGACAACTGGACCGAGCTGGGAAAGTCGAGCGCACAGACGCCCGCGGATGAGTCCATCCTCCAGCTCGAAAGCCTGGACGAGTACTCGGAGGGGGACTTCAACACCACGGTGTTCATCGGCCAGGCCGCCTATTTCCTGGCCGGATGGGGCGGCGGTTTCGAGCACGAGCTCAAATTGGCAGTCGACGGGGAGCTTCAATATTTGGATCACCCGCCGATGAAGGATAATCAGGGGCACTACCACCGGGAGGAGGATCCATTTGCCCTGATCGGGTGGGCCGCCGGCGGCAGCTTGTGGTGGTCCTTTGCCCGAACCCGGGACGCGCTCTACAGCGTTCGGCTCAAAATCGAGGGGCGCCCCAACCGTATCGATCCGGACCGGAGCACCTCCCGCTATCGGTTGAGAGTCCATCACAATCGGTATTTCGTGAACCGCGCCCTCCAACTCAAAACCATGATCGGCGCTCGATACGATCGCAGCTACGAGCAGGCCCACGTCATCAAGTACGATCGGTTCCTGCCGGAAGCCGAGCTGAGTCTGAAATGGCGAACCCCTGTTCCCCGGCTGACCGTATTGGCCGGTGCCCGGTTCAAGTACAACTGGTACATGAATTCCAGACAGAACAAGGAAAACTCCTTTCGCCCCCAATATATGGATGTCCATATCTGCGAAGAGGTGCATCATGATGACGAGGAAGAAGGGGATTCTCACGAGGAGGAAGGGAGCGGCTGCGAAGGGGTCGAGGACTATCTCAACGCCTACTTCGAACACGAGTACTACGGGATGACCCGGCGGGATGTGGAGTGGGAGGCCAACGGTGAACTACAGGTCAAGCTATGGCGGGGCGCTGAAGTTGCCGCGGTGTACAAACATCACCAGCGGATCTCCAACATTGACGACGCCCCCACGCCCCGTTGGATCGAGGGGGACACCATCATCAACGAGGAAGGCGGCGGGACGGTGATCACCCTGCCCCCGCCCCGATATTCCTATACGCGGGACTTGATCCTGCTCGAGCTGCGGCAGCGATTTTAGGGAGGTGATGATGAAACCAGCTGCAAAGAACTGCCTACTAGTTGTTCTGGCCGCCGCCCTATCCTCGGCTGCAATCGCCCGAGGGCAAGACTTTATCGGAGTGCCGAGCGACGTCTCCCAGGACGCGGCATTTGTGCTAGAGAAACCCGCGGGCCCCGCTGACAAATCTGCGACTGTAGCAGACGCGACGCCCAGGACATTTATAGCCCAAGGTGCCGACGGCGCTACTGCCGTGTTGAACGAATCGAGCCTGATGACTGCGCTCCAAGACGCCCGCATCTCCGTGGAATCAAAAACCGCTCAACCATCAGCGGTGCTGATTGAGGAGGGCAGTTTTCTCCTGGAGGTGGGTGGAAAAGAGACAATTTTTCAATTGGGACAGGTGGTGCTATCGGTCAAGAACGCCCGACTGTCGGTGGTCAAGAAACCAAAGGGATCCGTCGTGTTGTTGCACGAGCGCCAAAGTGACGGCCACGCGAAACTGACAGTGACATCGCCGCCCCCTCCCCGGCCGACCAAATCACCGGAGCCGGTGGTGAAAAAGCGCACCGGAAAAAAAGCCAAACCCCAAAAAAAGACGCCACCGTCAGACGCAGCTCAGCCCGCGGCACCGCCCCAGCCGATCCAACGACACTTCCCCCTCGTCGAGGGGCAGACCGTCGTTGTAAAACAGCGGTCCGCACCGGTAGCGGCGTCGCCTGTCGATCAGCAAGCGATCGCCCAGATCTCATCCCGCCTGGTGCCACACGTTACCGAAGGGTCGCTGCTCGTCCTGCAGGACATCGAGCATCCGTCTGATCTCAAACCGGAGTCCATGTCTGCCCAAAGCGTGTTCGAAAATATCGAAATCGAGGAAATAGAGGTGGAGGCCGGGTGCGTGGAGATTTGCCTTGATTAACGTCAAAAGCGGTCGCTGTGAAACGAAGTGAAAGCAAAGGAATGAAGATGAGAATTCTGCTATGGACATTGCCCGGTTTTTTGTTCTTGGCCGGGGTTGTGCTCGGTAACGGCGCTTGTGATCCAGGAGACTCGAATTCGGGGAGTGACGGCGACAGCGACGGGGATAGTGACGGAGATGGGGACGGGGACGGCGACTGTGATGATATCAAATGGGATGTGGACGGGGCGGGTATCGTCGAGGGGTATATTGTTCCCCGGTTGAAGCAAGACGCCGTCTGGTATGACGCCGATGACAACGGAAAAATCGACGACGACGAAATGGAGGATGTCGAGTTCGACATCAAGGACCACTGCAATTCCGACAAGAAGTCATTGGTTTTTCTGTTGGGCTCGGATGACTGACCCTCCTGTCCGACTCAGTTCGAGTCGGTAAGGAAAATCACTTCCGATATACAGGACGAAGACGGGCTGCTGTTCGCCGTCTATACCAAAAACAGTCAAAGCCCATATCCCAACGAAGAAGCATCCGAGATACTCCAGGGCGAAGAGTATATGGACGGCTTTGAAGGCAACTTTTGGACTGGAGAGCATCCCAGTTTTTCCAAACATCACAGTCGGCCATTTGTCGTCGTGATCGATTTGCAGACCGGTTACACCCTGAGGGCGTCCCATTTCGGGCTGCTCGAGGGAGATGAAATTCTCGACGCGGTCAAAGAAGCGGCCGACAACTGATCACTGGAAAATGCCTAAAAAGGAGGGCAACCACGAGGGATTGCCCCTGCGGCGCTTCAAGCGTAATCTGATGGGTGAAGCAAGTAATCTCCCCCTTTGAAAAATTTGAAAAAGGGGGGCGGGGGGATTTCCACATGTCCGGTCGTCTCTAGCGGGAGTTGTGCCGGGGGTTGGCGCCGTCGTAGTAGGGTTTGCGTGCCGGCGTGGTGAATGCCGGGTCCTTTGACACCTCTTCACCCAAGGCCACGGCCCTCATGGTGGTCCAGAACAGATCCGCGGTCAGTTGCAGCACCTCGACCTTTACTTTGTCATAGGTGTCCGTGGGCTCGTGGTAGTCGGCGTGGTCGCTCCAGTACTGGGTCTGACCGTAGCAATAGGCGATGCCCTGGTTGTGGAACGGCGCATGGTCTGATCCCAGGTGTTCTCCCGAAGGGGAGACGGTCCAGGGGAATCCCTCGTCTTCAATCTGCTTTTTCATGGTGTTGGTAAGCCATCGATTCTTATCCGTGTCCCCGCCGGTGAGCTGCATGCCGCCGCCGCTGCCCACACCGACCATGTCCAGGTTGAAGTAGGCCTTTGTCTTGTCTATCGGAAAGGTGGGGCTGCTGTTGACGTAGTGCTTGGATCCCAATAGCCCCATCTCCTCCGCGTTCCAGGTGGCAAAGACGGCCGTGCGCTTGGGCTTGATGTCGCAATAGCGGAACATCCGTGCGGCCTCCAGCACAGTGGTCGTGCCCGATGCGTTGTCATCCGCGCCCGGGTACACCTCGCCGTCCTGCACGCCGAAGTGATCCATGTGGGCACCGATGATCACGATCTCCGGGTTCGGATCAGAACCGGTGATCGCACCGATCACATTGGCGGTCTCCACCATCGTCGCTTTGACCTGCACATCCAAGTCGATCGACAAATCGAGGGTGCGGCTTTGCGGCTGTAGGGTGCTATCGATCCGAGCGGCCCAGGCGTGCAGCTGGGGGATTTCCTGCGCCAGCTTGTCGCGGGAGACGAACAGCACCGGGAAATCATCACGACGGTACACCTCCTCGAGGTGCAGGCCCATTCGACCGCTGTCTCCCCGATGTCGATAGTCCTGGGCGATGAGCAGCCCCGCCGCCCCGTGACGTCTGGCATTGGCCGCCTTGTATCCGAAATCCCACAGACAGTGGGAGCTGTTGCACGTGCTGGGCTCGGCCGGACAATAATTGAAAATGCGATTGTCATCATTGGGGCCGTGGCGCAGCACCACCACTACTTTGCCCGTCAGATCTCCCAGGCTGGCAAAATCATCGTACCCCTTAGCACTGATCGGACAATCCGGATAGGCCGCCCGATCGTAGGCCGGAATCACCAGCCCATATCCGGCAAATACCACCTGACCGGACATCGCCCCTGAGCCGGAGCGGAAGAGGACCTTGAAATCATCTCTGCTGCTGAACGTCGTGTTGCCGATGGACAGGGATGGCTCACCGACCACCTCGTACATGAAGGTGTTGAACACCTGCCGGTAGGAACCCGGATCACCGGCCGGTTCCAGGTTCAGCGCTTCCATCTCCTGCTCGATGAACTGGAGCGCCAGCTCCCCTCCCGGCGTGCCCGGTTTGCGGCCGTTGCACTCTTCGCCGGCCAGATAGGCCACCTCGTCCCACATGCGCTGGGCATCAACCGCGCAGTCCCCGTCGGTGTCCGAGTCCGTGTCGGCGTCGCTGTCCGAATCACTGTCCGAATCGGCGTCGCTGTCCGAATCACTGTCCGAATCCGCATCGCTGTCCGAATCCGCATCGCTGTCCGAATCACTGTCCGAATCCGCATCGCTGTCCGAATCGGCGTCGCTGTCCGAATCGGAATCACTGTCCGAATCGGCGTCGCTGTCCGAATCCGCATCGCTGTCCGAGTCCGAATCGCTGTCCGAATCCGCATCCCCGTCCACATCCCCATCGCCATCCGCGTCGCCGTCAGAGCCATCCCCACCTCCTCCGCCGTCACCCGAGCAGTCGGTTAGGCTGAGCATGGCAAACAGCATCGAAATTGTGACAATTCCCCAAAAGTTGTGTCGTATCATTGAACACTCCTTCTTTTGCATCCTTCAGATTTCCGAACGGACAGCTGCACCGCGACTATTTCCCCTGAGGTGAATTTAATATTTATGTATTTTTCCAAATCTAATCGGGGATCACAGCACACTATTTTTTTCTCGGTGCTATTGGTCACTTTTTTGCTCCGAACACTTGCTCCTGCGGATTTTACGTATACCTCACTTCATATTCCCTTGTCTAGAGACAGCACGAAAAGATCACCGGAGCGTTGACGGTTATCCATTAAAAGGACTACATTTATGCGTTGAGATGCAAAACAATAAACCACCGATACTGTCTTTCCTAGGGATCATCCTTAGCTGGGTGTTGATCGGGGGGTTCGTCCCGCTGGCGTCTGATACGACCGGCGCGGTGGAGAGCGACGATGACGGATCGGCCGATGGGGGCGGGGATGCGGACGGGGACAGCGATGGGGACGCCGACGGGGACTCGGAAGGGGACACGGACGCGTTCGAGGGGGATCCGTCCTGCGAGAACTATCCCCCTTCCACAGGCACCTGGAACGTGGGGGACTGGGTGGCGAACTACACCTTCTTGGATGTGAACGACGTCCCCACCCAAATTTGTGAATTCATCGAAGAGTATCGCCTGTTCCTGCTCAAAATCAGTATGGACACCTGTATGGCCTGCTGGATGGAGTTGGAGATGATGATCGCGCTGGGGGAGGAGCTCGCCGACGAGGGGGTGCTGGTGGGTGAGGTTCAACAGGCGGTTTCCTCACAACAGGCATTGCAGGACTGGGTGGCCGACCTGGACGTGCTGAGCTTTCGCACCGTGCCCCCCAAACAGATGGCCAATGACTACCGCAAGACCATGTTCTTGCCCACGTTCGGCGTGTATACCCTGATCGATTTGAAAACCATGACCGTCATCGATCCCAAGTGCGGGGAAAAATTCGAGGACGGCAAGCAGTGCGTCTTGGACCACCTCTGATCCACGCCCCTAAGAAACCAAGGGCTGCACGGATAAACGCCACCCCTCATATTTACAGGTTCACCCACGATTGGGCTCCCACAGCAGCCATTGCGTTTCTAAGGCGTTGGTTTTAGATAAATGGATCAGAGGATGTGCGAGATGCCAAATTCTGTGGTCGCGTTTTATGTGGTGATGGGATCGATCTTGACGATAGGTTGCACCCCCCAAGAAGCCTTTGCGCGGGATGATTCCCCCTTTAGTTCGGATGTCCCGCCGGCTACCGCACCCATTGTTGAATTGGGGCCAGGACCACCGCTTGTCGAACGGTTCACCCCTGTCGGAACGGGCCGAATCCGCACTCTGGTGAAGGGCCCTCCTTCGGGCACACCGGTGCTGCTGCTCCACGGTGCGACTTTTCGCGCAGAAGTATGGCGCGACGCCGGCACCATCGACAAACTGGCCTCCCTAGGGTTTTACGTCCTTGCCGCGGATCTTCCCGGACACGGCAAATCGAAGCGCACCGGCCATCAACAGCGCGATTTCCTGGCCGCCCTCATCGAGGCGCTCGACATTGTTCGTCCGGTGGTCGTCGCCCATTCTTGGGCTGGTGCATACACTTTCCCTCTCATCGTCAGCTCCCCGCGATCCCTGCGCGCGGCGGTTTTGGTGGCGCCGGCCAAAATGAACCGATACATCCAAAAGCTAAAGGGTAATCCCCTGCCCGTTTTGGTCCTCTGGGGCAAAGCGGACAAGCTGATATCGTATAGACGAGCGACCCGTCTGGCCGCGCTTTTTCAGACCAGTGAAGTAGAAGTATTTGCAGAGGCCGGTCACGAATGCTATCGCGACGCACCCGAGCTGTTCCACCGAGCCCTGAGTCAATTTCTGCTGGGGCTCGAAAACAGCACCGCACACGGTCGCACAAACCTTACGAACGAGGCCCGGGCGGCCCGATCGTTCAGAGGGCAATAATCATGAATCGCAACAACATCAATGCTAAACCAATACTCAGTCGCCGCCAGCTGCTGGGCCTGGTCGCCGGCAGCACGGCAGCCGGCCTTATCGGATCACCGCTCGCCGCTTTCGGCGCCACCACGCCCACACCGGTAGCCGCATCCGGAGCGGGTCGCATCGTCAAGGTGCACTTTCCCGGGATGCGACAAAAGTGGTTTCCCCATCCGATCGCAGCCCGCCAAATGGTCGACCGGGCGATCTGCGGGTTGGCCGGGGTGAGCGATCCGGGGCGAGCCTGGGCCAAGTATCTCTCGGCCACCGATCGGGTGGGTATCAAGATCAATTGCCTGGGCACCCGTCCGAGCTCGTCGATGAAAGAGATCGTCTACGCCATCGCCGACTCGATTCGCGACTTCGGCGTGGCTGACGCCAATATCGTGATCTTCGACATGTTTGCCAGCAACATGATGGGCGGTCGCTTCAACCAGCGCACCAATCGCCGCAAAATGCGCGTGCTGGCTCACAAAGAGGGCCAGTACCAAAAGCCGTGGATCAAAGCCGGTCCGGCCAAGGCACGATTTTCAGAAATTCTGCAGTGGACAACGGCGATAATCAACGTCCCTCCCATCAAAGATCACGATCTCGCCGGGGTGACCTGCACGATGAAGAACATGACCTTCGGTACCGTGGAGAAGCCCCATCTCAATCACCATTGTGTCAACGAAGCCATCGCCCATCTCTGGGCCACCGAGCAGATCCGCAGCCGGGTACGCGTCAACATCGTCGATGGTTCGACCATTCTCTACGAGGGTGGGCCCAAACGAAATTTGAAAGCGATGGTCCCCCACGAATGCCTCTACGCCACCACTGATCCGGTGGCGATGGACACGATCGCCGGGCAGTTGATCGAAGAACAACGCGCCGCAAACCGCATGCGCACCCTGGCCGCCGTCGGTCGCCCCCCCAAATTCCTCAAACTGGCCGAGGAGCTCGGCCTGGGCATCGCCGATCCCACGCGCATCCGTCTCGAGACCATCGAGCTGCCCCCGTTTACCCCGCTGTCGAAGTAAGGATTCGCGCAAGAATAACACCCGTTTTTGAGATTCGGCGGGAAATCCGGCGACATGTCTATGTCTCGTCCCCAAGGTCCCCGCTTCTCATTTTTTTAATGGACTCGTCACCCACTATCACCACTTCCCTAATCAAATCGTCACATCTGAGGTTCAGCCTGTCAAAAGGCGGCTGAGAACAATCGCAGCCTGCCAAAACGATGCCTCGCAAGGGGTTTAAAGGATCGAACAAAAAAGGAGTTATGAAATGAGAACCGTCCAATTTGTCAACGTGCTACTCGTCCTAACAGTGTCTGTTCTACTCTCCGATTCCGCATCCGCCTGGGGAAAACGATGGCACAAAGCCAAGAACATCATCCTCATGGTCCCTGACGGCATGGGTGTTTCAAATACAACCGCCGCGCGGATTTTTGCCAACGGTCCGAATGGAGCCCCCTTGTCGTTTGAAACGCTGCCTCAAATCGGTTACCAGCGAACCCACTCCCGAAACAGCCTGGTCACCGATTCAGCCGCTGCGGCTTCGGCCTGGGCCTGTGGTGAGAAGTTCAATAACGGGGAGATCTCCTGCCACGATGAAGACTACGATGGGGTCTGCGATCCTGAGACATCATGCACGACCATCCTGGAAAAAGCGAAAACAAGGGGCAAGGCCACCGGGCTGGTTTCAACATCGAATTGGACCCACGCCACACCAGCGGTTTGGGGAGCTCATGTACACAATCGCAAATGTGAATTCACCATCGCCGAGCAAATTCTCACCCGAACCGAAGTCGACGTGGTGCTGGGAGGGGGAATCGCCAACAATCGTTCGAGTTGTATGTTGCCGCACACAACTGACGCCGACATCAACGCCCTCGTGAGACGCGCCGTGACTGATTACGGCTACACCGCGGTCTACGACAAGCACCAGCTGCAGGCCGCGACCGAGGTCGAAAAAGTGGTCGGCATCTTTCGCCCCGGGGGAAAAACTCCGGAGACGTTCCGCATAGACGCCACCGCGGATTACCCGGCCGATGAACCGACGCTGGCCGAGATGACCTCTGCCGCACTCAACGTTCTCGAGGACGACCCCCGAGGATTTTTTCTGATGGTCGAAGGATCCCAAATCGACTGGGCGGATCACGCCAATGACGTGGAGTACCAGATTGCCGAAACTCTCGGTTTTGCCGAAGCGGTCTCGGTCGTTCAACGTTGGGTGAATGCCAAATGGTATCGCAGCTATCAAACATTGATTGTGGTTGTCGCAGATCACGACACTGCCGGTTTCGCGATTAACGGCCCATATGGCTCGATCCCCACTCTTCCGGGTACGATTGTCGAAGACGGTTGGACCTCCGGTGGACACACGGCAGAGGACGTCATCATTTATAGTCAAGGCCCCGGATCTCAGCACCTGGGCGCTGCGCTGGACAACACCGATCTCTACTATGTGATGAGCGAGGCGTTATTTTAATTCAGTCGCCGGCTTAACAGTTTTGTCGCTTCGATTTATCGCGCACTTTCCCTCCCTGTCACTTTCAGCGACTATTCATCAGTTCAGGTAGTACAAAACCCGAGGGTGAAACCATGAACAGAACAGCAATTCGAGCAGCCAACCCAAACAAACCGATGACGCGGCTTCAAATCTCACTCGTCGGCCGGCAAAGAGCCCATCATCAAAGCGGTTCCCCCGAACCTGCTCGAGGCAGAAACCAACGCGCTGCCGGAGCGGCAAACCCTGCTGACGCATCGCCACCTGAGCGTCCATCTGGCAGAGGCGACTCAAATCCCACACCTGCTCAAGGAGATCGGACGACTACAGGAGGTCACCTTTCGCGAGGTCAGGGAAGGTACCGGACGCGCTTTCGATTTGGATGGGTTCGACGAATACTACTTGCACCTCTATCTCTGGCATCGACAGCGAAGAGAGGTCATCGGCGCCTAACGACTGGGACTGGCCGATAAAATATTGGCCGAACGATCCCTCACGGGGTTGTACGCATCCACTCTGTTTCGGCTCAAACCGAAAATCTGCGAACAGCTCAATTCGGCGATTGAGCTTGGGCGATCATTCATTCGCCGCGAAGATCAACGGGACCCCTCTGCGTTGATGTTGTTATGGAAAGGAATCGGCCGCTTCGTTGTTGACCATCCCCAATACAAGTATTTGTTCGGCCCGGTGAGTATCTCGCAACAATACCACACTATCTCGATCCAGATGATGGTGGCCTATCTCAAGGCCCACCAAAAACACCGCTCTCGGGCGAGATTGGTGCGCCCGCGTCGACCGGTTCAACGGAATGTCGCGAAACCCTGGCCGGCGTTGAAAGAGATCAGTGCCGGTGCCGGTAGTATCGACGAGTTGTCCACCCTGGTGTCCCAACTGGAGCCGGACGCCACCGGGGTTCCGGTGCTGCTCAAACAGTACGTCAAGCTAGGGGGGGACTTCTTGGGATTCAATGTGGATCCCTATTTTTCCAATGCAATTGACGGCTTGGTGCTCGTCGATCTGACGGAGACCAAACGGACCGTACTCAACCGATACATGGGCAAAGACGGTGCCGCGTCATTCCTCTCTCGGCATTTCCAATCGGAAATCCGGCGCGGCAACGAATTGGAACCGTATCTACAAGCAGCCAATTTAGCTGTCAGTACACCAAATCGCTGAATCCAAATTTATCGTATCTAGTGAATATTATTCACTTAAACGCCGAACAGCGAAAAGTTGAGAAAATATATCGCAAAATTGAACAAAACCCACTTCCCACGCATTAGTTGAAACTGACGGGGGCTCGGAGGAGAGCTCCCGGCCGATTACTTTTTGCCGCTGATCCGTTTGGCGCGGCTCAGCTGAATGGAGGATCCATGATCTGGTTGAGGAAGAGTTGCCTGGGCTTAATGGTGCTGGCGTTGCTGTCGGGCTGCGATGTGGACAGCAATGGGGAGCACTTGGTGGGGATTGAGCAAAACGAACTGAACACCGAAAAGTTGGAGGCTGAACACGCCTACGTGGTCTGCGGCTCGGTGGGAATTGAGAGTGGCTGCAGTGACAAACTGCGTCAGGGCCTGGAAGTGGGCGAAATAATCAAGTTCCCCAATCTCGATTTCGACGGGGTGACCGCAATTACCATCGACTATGCCTCGATGAACCCGGGCAGCCAATTCGAGCTGCGCCTGGACTGTCCTACCGGACCGCTCGTGGGCACGATCAGCACCACCGGTTCGCTCGATTGGCAGCATTGTGTCAGCGAGAGTCTCAGCATCGCGCCCATCTCCGGTGTCCATCACCTCTACGTGGTGGGTAAGAGCGGTCCCCATTGGATCGCTGGCATCGACTTTATCACCCTCGAGAAGGACACCACCCCCCAAACCGACTACGCGGATTACACCAGCGTGTTCAGCGGCGGTTTCTCAAGTGGGAACAACTCGGTTCATCTTCAAATCGGCGATCAGGTGTTCTTCAGCGATATCGCCAACTCCCGGGCCACTGCCGGGATCTACGCTGTGGCAGTCTATGACGACGAAGTGTTGCTGTCCAACTTCTACAACACGTTTCTCACCGCCGGCGCGGCCCGCGGCCTGTTCAACGACATCGACGCGTTGCCCAACGGCGCCTTTGTGGTGCTCGCCGCAAAAGACGAGCCGGCCTGTGCGTTCGACAGCTACGGTCAGCAAGCACTGGCTGCCATCGGGGCGGTGTCTCAACTCGATGATCCGATCAACCCCGCCGACTGTTGGGACAAAGCCAATTTCCGTGCGTCGTACTACGCCATGGGCATCAAGGGCGGCGCTCCCGGATCGGCACAGGAAGAGCTGAGAACCGATACCTGGGTAAATGATGAGGGGCCCTATGCGGGCCAGCCGCTGAACCTCACCCTGCCGCCCGATCCAGAGCTGCCGGTGCTTTCGTCCCAACCCGGCGAGCACACGGCCTATTTCAAAGGTATGAAATTCAGGTACTACATTCCCGCCAATTTTGATTCGAACAATTCCCAGTACCAGTACCTGGTCGGTGTTCACGGTGCCGGGGACTGGCATTGGCCCGGGGCGAAGAACCGCATCTACCAGTTCACCACGATGACCGGTGTTGCCGACGCCGAGAAGCTGGTGATCATCGCCCCGGCGTTCGACCCGATTTTCAACTGGGAGCCCCAAAACAGCGACTACAACTGGAGTACCGGCAAGTTCAATGATCCGACCATCGTCAAGGACTACTATCTGTGGGATTTCATCGGATTGATCAATCCGGTCTCAACTGAACGGACAGATGTGGCGTTGCTCGAATTAATGGATCACTTCTACCAACAGCTGATGCCCCGCGATAAATTCTATCTGCACGGACATTCGGGTGGCGGACAGTATGTCAACCGTTTCGCCACCCTGTACCCGGAGAAAATCATCCAAGCGGCATCTTCTTCCCCCGGCACGGTGCTGTTCCCTGACAACAGCCCCTACCCCTACGGAACGAAGATGAACTATCTGGCCAATGACTACGGTCTGCACATTGACGCCAGCGGCATCGAAGACGCGAATTTCAACGCCCTGTGGCCCGTATTGTGCGACTCGCGCTATCACCTGCTGTTGGGCAGTGAAGAGACTGTCACGCTCGACGGTGAGGAGATCCCGATGGGAGAAATGGGGCAGCGCTACCTCGATGCAATGCGCGATATCGTGCCGGGCTGCCAGATCAACGTCGAAGTACTCAGCGACTGCGCCGGCGGCGGCTGTGATCACAGCGAAATGGTCAATCAAGGCGTCTACCGCGCGGTAGAGCTGTTCTTCTAGATTAATTTCTCAACGACCAAGCCCTAGCCATCAAATGCTGTGGCTATTTTTCTCGCAACCCAGACATCATCATTGACCGCGGCATTGAACTCTTTGATGACCCCCTTTTTGAAGACCAGGCAGGAAGAGGAGCCTCCGTGTTGGAAGTATCCCAGACTATCCCTTTTTTTGATCGGGCATTCTCCCTTGTCGGCGATTGTCTGCAGGATATCCGGATTGATCACACACGATGAAACTTCTGCCATGCCGATGGCCAAAAAGCAGATCAACCCGACGGGCTCGTCAGCTTGAACGACGAACAGTGCGCGGGTAGCCACATGGGCAATATACCCCTGTGACAGGTCAGGGCCGGAAGCGTCCATAGTCTCGGATTCCGCCTCGGAGTAATAGGTACCGGGGATGACGTACGCCGCTTTGATTACCCCGTCTACCGGGCTGTTCCAGCGATGGTACTTTGTCGCGGCCAGAAAAGCCTGATAAACGTCCCCGCCGACAAACTGATCGACCAGCTCATCGTGTGCCTTGTCGTTTCCCGGGGGCAGTGCCGGGTCCGGGGCCAACATATCCTGCAGTGAGTAGGGCTGGGACTTCACCCAGAACCAGTCCTTTTTCCTTACGTTCCGCTGGATAGTGACAACTGTTGAGTCACAGGGGCTGACGATCACGCTCTTGTTTTCGGGTTCTTCTATCGGGCGCTGTTTGTCGATATGGTTGAATTCCCGGTAAAAGAAATGGTTCCAGCAATCGTACCCGTAGAGGGGCTGATCCTCACTCACCGGGTCTTGGTACTGCTTCATATTCAGCTTCTCTTGCGCTGCCGGGGACATCCAGCTCTGTTCGGAGTGCTCCTTGTATTGCTCGGTCAGTGAATCCAAGGAGGCGGTGCTACCTAGAAAGTCGGTGTAGACGTCGAGAATCCTCTTGTACATCTCGTTTATCTTGTCGAGCCGATAGAGCGCGAACCCGGCAGGCACGCCCATGGACCAGTCGAGGATCGCGTTGATCGGAAACCCCACCAAGCCGGAGTCGGAAAAGAGAGGCGTCTCACCCAACACCGTGTCGATCATCATCAACATTTGATCGATGCTTTCGAGATACTGTCCGTCACCAGGGTTCTCCTTGTAGTACCCGGGCACCTGATCGATCATTTTCACCATGTACATCCGGATGATGGGGTCGCTCTCGATCAGCGCTTTGAACTCCCGTACCACATCGTGTTGAAATACGGGCTCCGCGTCCGTCGCTTCCTCAGGAGACAGTTTCTCCTTGACCGCCCGCAATTCGCTTTGTCGCGTCTCTGCGCGTTTGGCCAAACCTCGAAACCACGCCTTGTGGGCTTTGGCCGGCGGCAACCAGCCGCCTTTCACCTTCGCGTCTCTGGAAAGACTCATGGATTCCCCTCCTTTGTCATATCTCTGTTCTCTTCAATTAACGCTCTTTACGTAAAAAAGGCATGAATTGGGGCCGACGTCCATTACAATCCATTACAGGGAATGAGCCAAGGCTCGGCAAGATCCCGTACTGGATCAAACGTCGCGAAACGAATCTGGCAGTACCTCGATATCGTATTTCTTGCCGAGCAGGACCACCGCCGGAATGGTAATCGTACCCAACGGTAAGACGGCCAGAATGCCCAGGCCCAGGGCCTTCAGCAGGTCCTTGAATTGGGTGTTGGCGATCGCCATCTCTTCGGCGGTGGCCTGTTTTTTCAGAGAGCGTCGGTAGATCTCCATCATCTCTTTGGTCTGTTCCGATTCTTGGGACAACGCGTGCTTGATCTGCTTGAGCTTCTCTCGAACATTGCCGGTCGTTTCATGCTGGTTTTTTTCTGTGCTGCCGTCGTCTGCCATAGTGATCTCCGCGTCTCAAGACACGATAACAATGTGGAACCAGCAATTCAAGATTGCAGCGAGAGGTCTTTCACTGTTCAACTGGCGAAGGTAAAAGGAACCAAGGCTTTTTTTTGAATCCCAGTAGAGGTCCTCTAACTCGGTTGCATTGATGGTGGCTTAAAAACCGTGGCAGGCGGCAATCGCGTCATCCACGTCGAGGCTTCCCTGCCGGACGACATGCATTGTCTCGACATCGACGACACCCATCCAGGGGTTGGGGTGTTGGGTCCCATCGATCACATACCCGTCATCAACCGTATACGCATGAGCAAACCCATCGAGGTAGCCGGCAACAACTGCATCATATCCGGTTTGTGTATTTGAGTAGTTCCAATAGAAGGCATAGAGGAACAAGTCCGCGTCGATAATCTTGTCTTTGGCGTCTCCAATCTGACGAAACTCGTCAGGACAGCTAGCTCACCCAAGTGATCCGACGGGAATGAAGATGCATTTCATTCCCCTCTCCCACGCCATCACCCGCAAATCACACATATCAAACTGGACTTCGTTGGTTTCCACTGAGTGATCCCCGTCACTGTCGAGCAACCCGGAGGTGGGCCAGCGGGGAGAGGTCTGGCCTTGGCTCATCACTGTGCCCGGTTTCCAACTGATATCATTGCACTCGGTGTCCACATCGGAGTCCGAGTCGGTATCACTGTCCGAATCCGAATCACTGTCCGAGTCCGCGTCGGAATCGCTGTCGCTATCGCTATCCGAATCGCTGTCACTGTCCGCATCACTATCGCTGTCACTGTCGCTGTCCGAATCGCTGTCACTGTCGCTATCCGAATCGCTGTCGCTGTCCGCATCACTATCGCTGTCACTGTCGCTGTCCGAATCCGAATCACTGTCCGAGTCCGCGTCGCTATCCGCATCGCTGTCCCCGTCCCCGTCCCCGTCACCGTCACCGTCTCCATCCCCGTCACCGTCCGAATCAGCGTCACTGTCACCATCCCCACCCGACGGGTCGGAATCGTCCCCGCACGCCAAGCCGCTGATCGTCAAACTGACGATACAAAGAGACAAGGCGAGCAGCCTAACTATGTCGACTACCACTCGTTTCATTTGTTTCTCCTTTTCAAAACGCGTTATTAGAAAGAGCTCGACCTCAACTGAGGTGAGTACCCCATTCTCACTTTGGTACAATATTAAAGAAAACAATACAATATTTTACTCGTATCCTTGCATATCAGTGAGCATTTTGTCAGCCCGGGGCCAGACACACCGGCACGAGCGGACAATCCACTGGTCGCCAACCCGTTGATCAACGGCAGCTGTTTGAATTTCAGGTCAGGATTTGAGTAGCTTGAGGACCGCGTTTCTGACCGCTTGGGAGTAGGTGGTCTGTTTTTTGGCCAGCTTGAGCTCATTGCGGGGCATCGCCCGCACCACCTTGTTGATCATTTCACCGGTAAGTCTCGGATTCGAGAGCAGGGCGCGCCTCACCTGGGGCGTGTTGATCCACGCGCTGTTGGCGACCATCAGCTCGAGCAGCGGCCGGGGCATGGTTCCCATTCGGGCCATACGGGTGACCTCGGGAATGGTGATGCTCGAATTCCTCAGCAGTGTCTCCCAGACAAATTTGCCGTACATCCGCTCCAGTGCCACCCGTTCGCTCACGTTTCGACTGCGGGCCATTTTTTGCTGCTGAGCCGGCGTGAGCCCGCGGATGCGTTGATGGACCGTTTCTCCGACAACACCCGCCGTTTCGGATTGGCCACCGACGCCGTTGCAGACAAAGGCGTCCAATCTCTCTCGTTGTTCCCGGCCAAAGTCCTTGATCGCGAGTCCGACCCCCTCTTTTTCACCGGCCGTCACCACCACTCCAACGGTAGCGGGCAACGACAACCGGCTGTTGTTCTTCGGGTGAACCAACACCAAGGTGCACTCCTGGCCACGCTCAAAACCCACCACACCCCGCGCAAATGCGCCACCATGGCGAAGGTTGGATTCAAACTCCTTCATCAACTCGTCGCGATTTGAAAAACGAACGACTATCTGCTCTTGGGCCATCAACAAAAAAATACCATAAAAGGTCAGCCCGGCACGCGGACGCGAGCAAACGATCCCTATCCCATAAAACTGCTCTGCCGGTTCCAACCCCGACCTTTGGACTGTCAGCGAACTGTCCCCCTGCAAAACGCGCCTGCAAAACGCCTGCAAAACGCGCCTGCAAAACCCCTGCAAAACGCAAACCCCTGCAAAACGCTTAGAGTGATTTTTTACCTGACGATTCAATCTACTGTTCGGCACCAAAAAAATTGAAAATTTGTGCTGAATGGGATGATACAAGTGGTAAGAAATTGCTCTTAGCCTTCAATCATTGCGTCTTTAGGAATTTTGGGGCGACATTTTGGTTGCAAAGTATTGAATTGGTCCTATTCGTTGCGGATCGATCCATTGGAACGAGTTAGTTCCTTCGATATTCGATTTGGCGGTGGCTAGTGGCTAAACAGCCGCTACGTTCATCAACGGCGGCTTTATTGAGCCCAGCGGAAACTCCGTTTCCCAAGCGCCAGAACGATAGGCGGCGGACGCTATCTTGTACGAGGTCAAAAATTCTTTGATCTCTCTCTTGTACGCATCGGCTGCTTCTTGCGTCGACGCGTGACATAACGGCTTCTTTGTTCGCTTGGCTCTCGTCTTCGGGCGATCCCGATGATCGAGTTTGTCCATCTTGGCCCGGCTCATTGCCGGCTGACCCGTTCGTTGGCGCTCCTCGCGAAATGCCTTCTCCAATGTGCGGCATTCCCGGCGGATGTGGGCTTGCCGTTGCCCCGGCTTCATCTTTGCCAAGCTGGGAAGCGGCGTGTACTCGAGGCGGATCGTTTTGACAAATGCCTGCAGCGGTTTCTTCGATCTTTTTCCACCAGCGTTGTGCCAAGCTGTGCGATCAATGTAGGTGTAGGTTTCGATTTCGCCCCGGGCGAGAGCGCTGTACGAAGAAAATCCACCCCATTCGGCGATGCGATCGACCAGACCATCCTTGACTGGATTGGTCATTGCGTAGAAAAACTGCTGTTCGAGACTGGCGTTGTCTAGGCACTCCACATTGCGGGAGGGGGTTGAAAACACTGAACCTTCCCGGTCGAGGAGATTGTTGATCTCACCGGCGATCAATCGGTGAAATGTTCGCTTGAAATTGATCAGGTTGTCCAGATCTTCTCGCGAAGAGGAAAGCGCGGCAATGCCGCACTGTTCGTGGTTGATGTTGAATTCTAGGTAATAGATGGTGACCGGGTGGTCCTGCTGGGCCCTAGCGGCACTGGCGCCGATTATATTTCGAATCGCGGGGTCGGGTTTAAACAGAAATTGACGATCAACGGTCCGTTGAGTTTGAGCATAAGCGGAATCGGCCTTTAGCCATCTGGGATGCATCCCCATGGTGAGCTCCTTTCATTGTTAGTTGGAGCCCCTATCGGCCGCTTGGCCCAAAATGGTGCGAAAAATCGTCATTTCGGCGAAAAAAATCTCTCCCAGCGTTTGGCGCTGCGGCGCGCGTTTGGCGCTGCGTTTGGCGCGGTGTCGCACCGGACCGAATCAGAAGCACCGGACAAAACACGGGCACCAGCCCCGGCGGGCCGGACAGCCGGTCACTGGATGTGACACACCCCGTCCTACGCGGTTTCGAGCTCGAATTCCTCGGTGGCCAACGCCCGCTGGAACGGGTGCAAGCCGAAGTGGTCCCGGGCACCCTGAGGGTCAACTTCGCCGATCAGAGCGACGACCACCCCTACAACTGGAAGGTTCGCTGGGCCGATCTGTATTGAGCGGTGTGACCGGGTGCTCTCGCAAGTAACTGTCGATCCCGTCCGGTTTACTGATCGAATTCCAGAACGGCGAGATCGATCCATTCGAGTCTGGTGCCCAGCCAATTCTTCAGATAGTCGATCTCTTCTTTGTAGGATTGGCGGTCCTCAGCGGCGGGATCGTTGGGCCAGATATACTCGCCGAGGATATCCCAACGCTCGAAATTGCGTCCGACAGCTTCAGCCAATGTTTCTGCGTTGTGGTCGATCTTGTCCGTGAGCTTTGCCGTCGCCAGTTCACCCGATCGCAATTCTGCCCAACGCGCCGCATACCGCTGACCGAACCCGGGATCCTCGAACAGACGTTCGTACCACCGATACCCGTTGGGATTGTCCTCGGGAAACTCCGGGTTGAGGTGGTGCCAGCCCTCGGGCTTCCAGGCTTCGAAGTAGTCGGCATTGCCCAGAGCGCCGTTGTAATCCCAAATCGGCCCCATGGTCAGCTTGCCCTCCCGGGGCTTGAACATGTAAGTGCTCAACACGAACCCGTCCACATTGCGGGCCAACTCCACGAGAATATGGTGATCGATGAATGATCCCACATCGATATATTTTTCGTACCCCTCCTCCGGATCGGCGAAGTCCGGGCCCTTCAGCGCGTTCTCAAAGGCATTGACATAGCCGGCAATCCAGTCCCGCTGTTCATCGGTGATCCGGTCGGGCTTGGGATACTCAAACATCAGCACATCGGCGTACTGTTCTGTTTGAAACCAGGTCTCCGGCTCCTCCTCTTCCCACCAATCCCGCTTGAGGATGTACCCCCCTTTTATCTCCGGCTCGCTGTCGTCATCCGGCCCGAGCTTTTCCACGTTCACCCGATCCTTGTCCCGCTTGATCTTCTCCATGAAGACGTAGACACCGCGATAATCGTCCGCTTCGATTCTCTTTCCCCCCTGTGCCATGAACAGCTCGGCAAATCGGGTGCGCACCGCGTAGCGGCCGATAAGATTGCTCCAGGTGTACATCAGAAAATTGCGCATCAGCGTCTTGTCCGAGTATGGACCGTGAATCACCCAGTCCGACTCCTCGGGAAACCCGAGCAGGGAGACCTCGATGTCTTGATCGGCTTCATCCCAAGTTTCAAACTTGTACTGCTTTTTGTCGTATTCGGCGGTGCTCTGTCCCCGTACGTGCATTCCGCCATATCCCGCATGCTGCGCCGAATCGAGGATGGAGGTGAGAGACGATTCATCGCCATCGATGAACACACTGAGCACGGGTCTGTAGGGACGGGGGTATTCTTCCCACTCTTCGTCGATGTCGTACCCGAACGTATCGATGATGATGAGGGGGAGATTGGATTCAAACGAGGCGAGCGCCGGCTCCAGCGCGATGTACGCACGACTGGTAATCGGACCCACCGCCGCTTCAGCAGTGAACAGCCGCGCACGGACCCAACTGGTCTCGTCGATTTCGATCGGTCCCGTATAGAGGGTGTCCTCTCCCGGCTCGTCCCCAGGGGTGGATCCGTCAAGCGTGTAATAAATCTCCGCGCCTTGAACGTCACTGGTCAGCTCGAGCTCAAAAGGAGTGACAAATGTACCTGCGGGATGGGAGAACGCAACCTCATCGTCAACCGTGCCCGCATCGATGTCGCTGTTGAAGTCGGAGCCGGCACTGAAACACCCGCTGGCCAAACCGGCAGAAATGATGAACACGCAAATCACAAGCCGCATTAGATTATCCCCCAAAACGAATGGATTTCTGGATTTCGACCCTTTACTGAAGCTAGCGATCTCACCACGAGATCATACCACAATCCAATCGACGGGCAGAGAACAGTCGGGTTGCTTTCAATCCGGGTCGGACCTCGGGGCCTCATAGTGCGAGCGGTCTTTCATTTCTTCGAAGTAGGCCTCGGGTCCGATTTGCTTCATCCGGTGGTTGGCTTTCAACCATTTGGTTTTCAACAGGGGCTCGAAATCCGCTTCTGTGCAGGGGAACGAGGGGCACTCAAAGCAAAAGTCGAATCCCTTCTCCTTGATGCACGAAGCGATGCCGCATCCGGGAAACTTGCCGACGCCGTCGCGACATCCCTCGCAGCTCGCCCGACCCAGCAACTCGAGGACCTCCCTGAAGTCCGGGTATTTTTTGAGAATCGGTTCATAGGCCGACATCATTTCTGCGAACGGCTCGAAAGAGGCGAGAGAGGCGAGCAACTGTCGGCTGTGCTGTTGAACGACGCCACCCTTTGCCGCGGCGCAGGTGTAGCAGACCAGCCCACAGGGAGCGAGCCGTTTTTTGGTTATTGTCCGGTTCATCTGTCCTCCAATGTTGTGCGCCGGCCCGATCCCTTCTGCGAAACCGAGTGCGGCCGTTGGTGTGATACAAACCCTTTCAGTCAAAGCCAAATTTATGCCATTTATTTTATTCAATAATTACGGAATGTTGACTTTCCAACATGGCGTCTGGTGTGGTATTTGATAAAAATGTTTGTGGTATTTAACAATTAAATAGAAAATCAACAAAATACCACGAAAAAGGGTTTCCGATCGGAGGTATCTGGAATGATTGACGAAAACCTGTTTTACCGCCAGGCCACGTTGAGAATTTGCGGTAGCTTGGAAATAGAGGAAACACTGTGTCGTACAGTCGAGTACCTCAATCAGTTCATCCCTGTTGATCGCATCTGCCTGCAGGTCTACGAGCCAGAGCTGATGGCCATTCGGACGGTGGCGACCGCCACTGAGCAATCCCTGGACCAGGTCGATTTCCTGTTTCCTCTGCCCGATCAGCTGCGCAAAGAGATTTTGGCGCATGGCATTCAACCGGAACAGGAGACGGTAATCATCGAATCGGTCGCAGATAATCCGCTGGCCGCCGAGATGCTTCGGTTACACGGTATCGCGCACGCCTCGATTCTGCGCATGAACCTGCTGACCCGGGCGGGGCGGTTGGGCGGCGTCATCCTCACCGCGCGAGACGAGAATTGCCATACCGCAGAGCACGCACGGCTGTTCGGCCTGTTGGAGGATCCCTTCACCATGGCCCTGGCCAACATTCTCTCCCATCGCCAGGTGCTCAGGCTCAAGGAATTGCTGGCCGACGACAACCGGTTTCTCAGCCAAGAGCTGCGACAGAGTGCCGGGGAAAAAATCGTGGGCGCAGACTATGGGTTAAAGGGAGTGATGGAGCAGGTCCGGCAGGTCGCCCCCACCGAGAGCCCCGTGCTGCTGTTGGGCGAGACCGGCGTGGGCAAGGATATCATCGCCAACGCCATCCACTGTAGCTCTCCCCGGCGAGAGGGGCCATTCATCTCTGTCAATTGCGGTGCCATTCCCGAGTCTTTGCTCGACAGCGAGCTGTTCGGCCACGAGCAAGGGGCGTTTACCGGCGCGCTGCTCAAAAAGCGCGGTCGCTTCGAACGGGCCCATCAGGGCACACTGTTTTTGGATGAAATCGGCGAGATGCCCCAGTCTGCCCAGATCAGGCTGTTGCGGGTCCTGCAGCACCGGGATTTCGAGCGAGTGGGCGGGACCGAGCGCATTGCCGTGGACATTCGCATCATCGCCGCTACCAACAAGGATCTTTTCAAGGAGGTGAACGCCAGACGGTTTCGTGAAGATTTGTGGTTCAGAATCAACGTCTTTCCCATCGTCGTTCCCCCTCTCCGTAAACGAAGCAGTGACATTCCGGCGTTGGTGCAACACTTCGTTGATCGCAAAACAAAGCAACTGAATATCAGCCCCCCGAGCCTGGTGGACGGTGCAATCGATCAGTTGATGGCGTACCACTGGCCGGGCAACGTGCGCGAGCTCGAAAACGTGGTGGAGCGCGCTCTGATTCTCCATCGGGGTGAACCCCTGAGGTTCGACGGCCTGGTTGTCGCGCCCAGCTTGGGAACAGCACAAACCAGCACGGTTGCCGTCAGGCCCACACTCGTGCTCGACAGGGTGATCGCCAGGCATATCGCCACTGTCTTGGAAATGACCGGGGGTAAGATTCACGGTCCCGGCGGGGCAGGAGAGCTGCTGGGGATGAATCCCAATACACTGCGCTACAAAATGAAGAAGCTGAACATTCCCTTTCGGAAAGACAAAAGGTCTCTACTTGGGTGAAGCCGAAGGCGGTGCGGGGAAGGTGTTGGCCGGAAAAACGACCCCCTTGTCGACCGCTTTCTCTTTGAGAAACCTCTCGACTATCGCGGAACGGTCCACCAAGGAGACCGTTGTATCTCCCTCCCTCGTGACCAGTTTCGAACGGTAGAGCTCGATGACCTTGGGCAGGTCGACACGGCGGTTGAGTCTTTCGATCGTCATCCCCTTGTACCCCAAGCGAGATGGCAAGACATCTCCAAAGGGGGTCGGGCTGACCACCGTGTTGCCGTCGATCAATCCATTCAGCGTTTGTGCTTCGGTCGCGTTAAAGAAGAACACCGGATCCGGTCGTCCCGAGTAGAGATGAACGGTCACTTTCACCGCTCGCTGCGGGATCGCAGGAGTGTCCTGCACTGACTCGCGCTCCCCGTCAACCTGCTGGGCATAGTTGGGTTGGGCCAGGGCAATGCCGGTAGCAATCAACACGCCTGCGAACACCAGGGGATGTATCCTTCGTTGAATCTTCATATCTATCTCCTTTGGATCTCGGCATCGAGTGCCGCGGTTATTCGATAATTTCGTGTCCCTGCCCTTGCTCCTCATCGGAGCAAGAACAGAAATAGCCGGCAAACACGGTGTAAATCCCCCGGTCGGCGGTCTCCGGGTTGCCAATCGTATTTCCCGAGTTGTCGACATTTGTCGCTTTGGTCTGCCCCGGTTTGTGGGACCACATGCCGTTCGAATCCTGCCGGTACCAGTGGTAGTCAATCCCCGGCGCAATAACCAGCGCCAACAGGTCTTCATTGCCCCCGCATTCCTGCCCCGGCGGCAACGGCTCGATGCCGTCGTTTTGCGAATACAGGGAGATCGTCGCGGCATTCATGCAGCTGCTGAAGGTACAAAACGTCCCCGAGGCGCGCCCGGGTTGGGCAAAGGTGTTGGTCTTCACGTTGTTGGCATAGTTGTAACAGTTGTTCTTTTTTTGACCGGAGAACCAGCCGTTCCAATACCCCGGATCGTAGGGAGGGATGGAGCAGTTGTAACAATCGGCCAGGGGAAAATCCTGGTAGCCCAGATAATAGTTGTACCCGGGAAGGCCGGTGAAAAGGCCCCCTATCTCGGTGACCGCGAACATATTGTAACCGCTGCCGCCGGTGCCTTGGATTTTCAGCACCCCGGTCCCGGCCAAGCTGACGAACAGGGCATTCTGTTCGGCGATGTAGGTGACATCATCCACTTTCACCCCGAGATTTTGAGCCCCCACGCGATAGTTGTAGCCGGGGACGCCGGCGAATCCGGAGGCGTTTTCCGTTACTGCAAACAGGTTGTGACCCGCGCCTCCCGTGCCGTTGGATTTGAGCATCTTGCCGTTGGCCAGGCTGACAAAGGTGTACCCGCCGACGTAATCCAAATCAGTGACATAGGTCGAAAAATACTGGTCTCCCAGCCGGTAGGCATACCCGGGAACTGACTCGAACCCGGTGGGGGTTTCGGTCACGGCGAACATATTGTAGCCACTGCCGCCTGCACCGTTCACTTTTAACATCCGGCCGTCAGCCAGACTGATGAACGTCACGTTGTGCGCAGGGATGTAGGTGACATCGACGATATAGGCGCTAAAGACCTGGGTCCCGACCCGATAATTGTACCCCGGAATTCCGGCGAATCCGGAGGCGTTCTCGGTGATGGCGAACATATTGTGGCCCGTGCCGCCCACTCCATTGGATTTGAGCATCTTGCCGTTGGCCAAGCTGACAAAGGTGTATCCACCGATAAAATCGACGTCGGTGACAAACGACGAAAAGTGCTGATCGCCCAAGCGGTAGTTGTACCCGGGAACGGTTTCAAAGCCAGTGGCTGTTTCGGTGACGGCGAACATGTTTTGCCCGCTACCCCCCGTGCCGGTGACCTTGAGCATTCGTCCGTCCGTCAAGCTGATGAAGGTGACATTGTGGGCCTGAGCGTACGATACATCCCGCACCCCTGCGCCGAACTTCTGTGCCCCGACAAAATAGCTGTACCCCGGAACGGTCTGGAATCCGCTCGATGTTTCGGTGACGGCAAACATGTTGTGCCCGGTGCCGCCGGTGCCGACCACTTTGAGCATCTTGCCGCTGGCCAAGGCGATCAGCGTCTGCCCGCCGATATAGTCTACATCCGTGATTTTGGCGGCGAACGCCTGATCCCCCAAATAGTAGTCATAGCCCTCGACACTGGTGATCTCTCCGGAGAAATCGCAAAGGGCAAAGGCATTCTGTCCCGTACCGCCGGCGTTCCTGATCTTCACCATTCGATTGCCGGATACGAGGAACATCTCACCGGGTTTGAATTTGTAAACAGCCACGGACTTGTTCCAGAGCTGAAGCGCCTGCTCCTTTTCTCCGAAAACCCCATCCGGTGACGGCTCCCCTTCGCAGCCTGCGATGAATAAAAGGGCCGACAACCCCCAGCCGAACGACTTAAACTTAATTTTGTTTTCCATTTTTCCTCCCTCGCGATAGCAAAGGGCACCCCCGGTCGCCAAGACTCTCATCCTGTCGAAATCCTCCTTTGGTTCCGCGTCATTCTGCGCTAGCAACAAAAGACGCCCTACCCCGTTGAGAAACTCTATAGCTGTTGATGTCCTCGACTATCAGATTAATATTTACAATAAATTCAACTTAAAACATTCAACAGGGGGGCGCAACAAAGAAATGAATTCAGACGGCATTTTTTTATCGAGCACCGGACTGTCGGGTGCAACGGGGCAACGGCTCCTTTCACTCGCCTGCAACGGTTCCCGCCGAGGGAGACTTGGCACACTGCGTGCTAACAAAGACCTAATAAAGGTGATTTCCAAAGGGAGGTCGAATCATGTCCACTGTCTCAACAATCACGAAGATTATTCTCCTAGCGCTGGTCAGCACTGCATCGGGGTGTTTTATGTACCACGAGCGCGAGAAGGTGCTCATCCCGGGGATCGACATTGATCAATCCCTCCGGGTCGCCGAGCTCGAGCTCGCCGAGAACCAATTCAGCTCGGTGCTCACCCTGTGGGCGATGCGGGACCAGGTCCTCACCGCAGATCAGGCTTCAAAGGTGTCAGCGTTGTATTTCAAATACATCGACCGGGTGGCGTCCGAGCAGCAAAAATCGGGCAGCTTTTCGGTCTGGCATCTGACCTGGGCCATCTCCAACATGTACCGCCTGGGGAGCCCGGAGGTCAGGGAGGCACTGGATGACGCGTATCGGGATGCTGCCGTGCGGGTCGAGCAACTGGATCGGCGCATTGCCCGCAAGCATTTCGATTCGGAAAAGATCTACATGGGAGATGTCCATTGGGGCGGCCGGGCCTATGCCAAGTCACACCTGGTCGTCCCGGGGAACGAGGACTATCTGCAGTCAGTGACCGAGTATGAGCCGTGAGCACTGAAGTCGACTGGAATGTCTCGTCGCCGGGACAACTGAGACAGTTTCCGGGGAACTTGTACCCGGATGAGACCGATCGTGTTATAAAAATGGAAGACGCGTTGAAAGGCCCGGAGAGGTAAACCTCGACGATGACATCTCCGCTCAGGATTCACCGATTGATTGTTTGGCTGTTCCTCTTTGCGCTTGCCGGCTGTTCCGGTGAGTCCGACGATCCTGCTGAAAACGACGCTGCGAGTGGCGACGCGGATACGGACGGAGATACGGATGGGGACGGTGACGGGGACGGGGATGCCGACGGGGACGCGGACGGAGACGGGGACTCCGATGCTGACGGGGACGCAGATACAGATTCCGATAGCGATGCTGACGCTGATGGCGATGCCGATATGGATGCGGATTCCGATAGCGACAGCGATAGTGACAGCGATACTGATGCGGATTCCGATACAGATAGTGACGCAGACAGCGACACGGACGGGGACAGTGACAGCGATTCGGACATCGATACCGATTTGAGCTGCGAAGAGGATTATCCAGCAGGACCCCACGGATGGGATCTGGACAATCCGGTACCCATGATCGACTTCACCGCCATCTATAGCACCGGCGGTGATGTGGCCAAGCTGGATATGTGCGAGGTGTTTCTCAACCAACGGGAGGTCAAGTCGCTAGTCTTTTGTCTAGCCACACCCGGATGACCGGGTTGTGAGATCCAGTTCGTGCTCATCGCCAACGCGTACGAGGAGATTCAGGGATTTCACAGCGACATAGTCGGGATGTACTTTCCCAACTTGAGCAGTGGCGTCACCCTCCCGGCAGATGAATGCAGCGCCAAGATGGATGAGTACAACTGGGTCGGTGGCTGGCGTGCCCAGGACACCACAGAGCAGGATATTTGGTTTGGTGGTTGCGACGGCGAATGTCTGTTTCAGGATCTCGGCGCCTACTTCATCCTGGAGACCTCGACGATGCGCATCACCAAGGTGACCAAGCTGGGTGTGGAAGACATTCTCGAAGAGATCGAACGCATCGACTTGGCCAATCCCTAGACCCCACCCCCCTCACAGCACCCATTGCACTCGGCGACGATCGGTCATA
Organism: Myxococcota bacterium; assembly: GCA_028278265.1. GTDB lineage: Bacteria > Myxococcota_A > Polyangia > JAAYKL01 > JAAYKL01 > JANQET01. The sequence continues at coordinate 47,034 of JANQET010000197.1, read as the reverse complement.
CAACAGGGACGATGCGACTGACCGTTAGCAGACGATTCTCCTTCAGTGCCTCCCATCGGCTGGGTGTGCCGGGCTGGTCCGATGACCAAAACCGGTCAACCTTTGGCCGTGAAGCGGACGGTCGGTACGGCCACGGTCACAACTTTGTCGCCAACTTCGGATTCAAGGGCGAGGTGGATCGGCGCACCGGCATGATGGTCAATCTCGCCGAGATTAAAACCCGCGTCCGCGGGCTGCTCGAGCGCCGATTCGATCACCGGTTCCTCAACGGGGATACCCCGCCGTTCGACCGGATCAATCCGACCACCGAAAACCTGGCCCTGGCCCTGCTCGAGGAAGCGAGGGCGCTGTTCACCGACAGCCCTGCCCAACCGGTGGTCTGCCACTTGTCCGAATCGGCCTCAAGCGAAGCGACCGCTTTTTCGAACGGGTCGGTCGAGCGCCACCTGTGGATCGATTTCTCCGCTGCGCGCCGTACCCATGTGCCCGGGTTGACCGATGAGCAAAACCGGGACTTGTTCGGCCGCGCCGCATCACCGGCAGGCCATGGACACCACTACCGATTGCGGGCCACCTGGTCGGGTCAGCCCGATCAGCGCACGGGTCAGCTCATCGACGAAGCAGCGGCGCGACAATCTCTCGATCGCCTGCGCGACGAGCTAGACCATCGCAACCTGTCGGTCGAGCTGGACGCGTTCAAGGCGCAACCCAACACGACGGAGGTACTGGCCGGGCTGTTGTTCGATAGGCTTCACGCCGCCTCGAGCGCCAGTCGCGTCACCCTCCACGAAAACCCCGCTTTCGCCGTGGAACACAGCCAGACCGGGGAAACGCGCATGATCGTCCGGTCCGGTTTCACGGCGGCCCATCGGCTGCATTCGCCCCATCTTTCCGCGGCAGAGAACCAGGACATCTATTCGAAATGCAACAACCCGGCGGGCCACGGCCACGACTACCGGGTCGCCTGCACGGTCACCGGTCCGCTGGATTCGCGCACCGGTAGGGTCGCTGATCTGGTCGGGTTGAATCGGGAGTTGGACGGTGTACTCGACGACTGGCGCTATCGACACCTCGACCAGGAGGTGGCCGAGTTTACCGATCAGCCGTCTACCGGGGAAAATATCGTGCGGCTGCTGTGGGCCAAACTCGAGCCTCGATTGGCACACCAGCTGATTCGCCTGCGCCTTTGGGAGACCGACAACAACCGCTTCACCCTGAGGCGATAGCCGCCCGCCTGGTCGCTCAATGGAAGGTCGTCCCAGTCCCGAGCCCCCGCCCTAGCCCTAGCCCTCCCCCGGTGGGGGAGGGAACGGGAATTGAGGCGAGAATGAGCAAGGGCGGTCCGAGACCTCTGGCTCCCTCCCCCAATGTCCCAACGTCCACCGGGGGAGGGCGGGGGGAGGGGGCCGGCAACGGACTATCCAACTGCGTCGATCTTCGCGGCGAGAACAAAATCGTTGAGTGACAAGCCGCCGATGGCGTGGGTGTAGACGGTTAATTTGACCTTGTTCCAACTGTGCAGGTAGATGTTGGGATGGTGACCTTCTGACTCGGCGATCTCCCCCACGCCGTTGACAAAGGCCAACGCCTGGTTGAAGTCCCCGAACTCGAATTCCCGCTCCAGTTTGGTGTCGCTCTCCACGACAGTCCAATCGCGGACTTGATTCAGGTGGTGGGAAAATTGCGCTCTGGTCAGTGGCTCGAGGTCCCCCTCACACGGGACGCATTTCTTGCTGGTCAACGGTTCCATCGTTCTCCTCCGCTGTGCTAGTACCTAGTCAATTCAAAAGGGTCGGGTGAGAAGCTCCCCCTTGAAAAGGGGGCTGGGGGGATTTTGTCCTCCCCAAGGCGCCGCTCGAGAGACGAAATCCCCCTAACCCCCTTTTTCAAAGGGGGAATCGGGGATCCTGACCCGACAATGTATGCGTGACAAAGCACTAGGTTGTTCGTTCCTTTTTGTTCTGTTCGTCGATCCCGGCCAGTTCGTTGGTGTCGATGAGTCTCAGCCCATCGGCGATCAGCTTTTCGTATTGTTGCTCGGTTGCCGCCCGAGCGCTCAGTTTCTGCCGAATGTGGAAGGCGAGCCCTGCATTTGAATCGTGTCGCTCCAGCAGCTCGAGGATTTCCATCAGGGCCAACCAGTCGTCCGGATGATCCCGCTCCACCTCGCGGGCTATTCCGGTCAAAACTTCCTCGTTCATCTCCCCCTCCCGTTGTTGTCTGATCTGCTGATACAAATCGTGCAGCCGTTGTTGCTGCTCGGTATAGCAGACCTTGATCGTGCGCCGATTCGAGACCCGGGACGGTTGCTCGAAGGCGTCCTTGTCCGCTGCTCCGGCGTACACCGATACGATTCGTTCCCCCACGGCGATCTCGAGCGGTTGATCGCTGAGCTCGACCAATGGGTTGTCATTGAAGCCTATCCGGCAGCGGTCGACGGTCAACGAAACCACATTGTCACCTACGCGGTTGATCCGCTCCAGTCGACCGGTAACCGCAATGCCGGAATCGTAGTCGAGCCTGAGATCGGCGTTTGTCGCGATGCCGAGTGAGGCGAGCTCCCCGTCACTGAGCGATTCGAGGGGCGTCGTCGAGTGGCGCATCATACCGATGGGTGAGACGAATCCCGCGGGAAATCGGGATTTACCGCACCCGGAGATCTCGCGACCCTCGACGGCGAGCGCAGTGGGACCGGTGGTGCGCAGGAGTATCGGACGGCGCCACTCGTCGCAGAGCACCTCGGCGAACGTCCCGGACACTTCGAGCCCGGAGCTGTAGACTGCCGTCGCCGTGTTGCCGCAGTCGACCGCCGTGTTCAATCCCGCACATCCCCCTCGGCTGAACGACATGGTGTCGGCAAACTCGGTCAGCACCTCGTTCAGATAGGGAAAGTTCGGTGTGACAAAGAGCTGGGGTTGCTTGGTGGTAATATCAAAGGGGTAGTTCAATGCATCCAGGCTGTAGGGAATTTTTTTCACCTCATCCGATAAACAAGAAGCGGACTCGCCGATCGAGGACAACAGGGCGGCCCCGTAGAGCCGCGGGTTGGCCATCTCGCCGATCAGCCCGTACTCCACGGTCCACCAATGGAGCCGGGTGAGCAGGGCCATCTCGGACGGCTCGCCCAGATTGCGCTGCTTGTCCAATAGATCCCGATTGGCCGCTTCGATCTCCTGGGGATCGGCCCCAGGAGATTCCTTGAGGATCGACAGCCGCCGAATCGCCTCATAGAGCTCGTAGTCCTTTTTGGAGGACATCGCCTTGCTGCCCACTTGACCGAACAGCCGCAAATACTCGGCGTACTGAGGATCGGCAATGATCGGGGCATGGCCGGCGGCCTCGTGAATGATGTCCGGGGATGGGGTGTACTCGATATGGTTCAATTGGCGCATATCCGCCGCGATGACCAATGTGCGGTGGGCCTGGAACTCCATGAACGCCGACGGGGGGATGAACCCGTTGACCGGCACGGCAGCCCAACCGATGCGGGACAGAATCTGGTTCATCTCCTCGATCGATGGAATGGCGTCGATGCGCAGACCCGTTCGGGCCAATCCGTCGAGGTAGATCCGGTGGGCGTGGTCTTTGAGGAATGAACAGCTCTGCCGCAGCACATAGCGCCAGACCGCGTGGTCGGCAGCGGTGTAGGCCCCATGGTTCTGATCGACCACATACTGCCTCAAGTGGTTGGGCAATTGACGGATAATCTCGTTCTCCATCAGTCGGTCAAACCAGTTTCTATCGTGGCCAGTACCATCTTCTGCATCATCTCTTCGGTGGGCTGATGCCTGAATCTCGGTCGCAGGTCGCTGTACGATCATTGTATTCCCTCCACGCGGTCTAACCGTTATCTATTTTAAAAGTCCATTTTGTGCATGGAGATTCTGGGGTCAGGGGAAAAATTCTTGAAAATTATTTCATTATTGAAAAATTACATGCCAGCTGTGAGAAACCAACTCCAGTCTGGCGCGAACAATCTCATTGCGAAGTGATTTTACAATCTAGATTAATTAAATAATTATAAATGGTTAAGTTATGTCAAGGGGATCAACTGTTTTTTTCTCATCATGGCACCGAATGTGCAGTAAATGCAGGGTGCAACCGGGTGGTTAAGGAGCCATGCGATACCGAATGCTAAAACTCAACCGCAGCTGCCAAATCAAAATCAAGCGAAAACTCAACCTGCCTGTTCAGCAACCCAGTACCGATTCGACCGGAAGCGACTCACAACAGTACCCCCAACCTCCGCCATTGCCCAAGCACCACCACCAGCAAACAACCTCGACACCGGAAAGTCCCAACTAACGCGAAACGACAGGAGACCCGCACGGTGAGGGTCCATCGTTGTTTGAATCTCTTGCCCGGTACAACGGGCGACTCGATGACCAGTTGAACCGACCGCGTGATCCTTTCCCCCGGTTGCATTCTCTATTCAGCGACGCGACCTTGCTCACACAGATGTCGAGCCTCTTGTCGTCTACCACGCACCGTTCGACTAAGAGCCATTCCTACGGCTTGGACCGCAATTTGGGCTGTGCCGGCAGGAGAAAGCGATAACCAGAATGGGGTTGGACGGTCGAGCTGTGCTGCGGAACACGGTGTTGGCGATCACTGGGGGATCGGTTTCCCGTTGAAACTCCTGGACAACCGTTTGTTCTTTTTGACGAACCGCGTGGCGGGGTAGAACGTGAAATAGTATTCTTTCCCGCACTTGTCGGCCAATCTGCTGATCCGAGCTTGTTGTTCCCGCTTGAACCTGTCGAATCGCCGCTGCCCTTCTGTCCTCTTTTGAGCCTGGGTTTTGCTGTTGTCTCGATTTAAACGCCTCAGATCCCGTTGCAGTCTCCGGTAGGCGCTACTCAGGTCTGCTTCGTCTCGCTTGAATTCTTGATCCGTGCGACGCAGATATTTTTGGATCTGCTCCGCCTGTCTAAAGAGGATGTACCTGATCCGTTCGAGCCAGGTGGTCGCCGACTGATTGTCCAGCCCGGCCCCATCCGGCGCTTTGGTTGGCGGGGCGCCTCCCTCCCGCTCCTTCAGGCGGCCGAGGAGATCGATCAGTCGATTGATCATCTCTTTCCTGTTGCGCATCTCTTCGGTGTTCTCAGGCGTTGAAGGACCGGCGACGCCTCTCCTGACCGCTTTGGCGTGTCCGGCTTCGTGCAGCAGCAGGTTGACGTATTCCCGCTTCAGCTCCTCTTCCATTTTGGCCTTTTTCTCGGGATCGGTTTGACGCCTGTACAGCCGAAGCAATCTGAGCAGCTCTTGCACCTTGATCCGTATCCGAGCGGTGCGCCGGTCCGTGCCGCTCTTATTCACAACCGCCAAGACCACATCGTTGAGATAGGCGGCCAACTCCCTGCTCACGTTCTTGGCGTTGTTGATATAGCTCCTCAGTGCTCGTCTCAGATCGGCCCCGGTTATTTCCGTCTCTCGACCACCAGCTCTCTTTTGAAATACCACTGGGATGTCAGGCAGCGGTTTGACATGAGCGAGCGTAAAAAACACCGGGCTGCTGTTACCGAGCTTTTCGTCGAAACCCTGAAAACGTATTTCATTGACCGTATCCGGCACCAAGGGCACTTCGATGACCTGCAGCGTGGATCGTTCGAAAGTCACAGTTAGCTCGGCCTCGTAGACACTTGTGATGTGGCCCTCCTCATTCGCAATCGGGGCCTCAACGTGTATTGATACCGCTGATCCGACGGGCTGCCCCACTAGAAATGCCATCGACGGGGATTCGGTCGTGATGTCGGCTGGACCGCTGTGATCGATCTGGATTCGGCGAAATCCCAACAGATCCGTAAAGCCCTCCATCGGTTCCAATACGTCGACTTGAGTCCACGGCTCCGGTTCGATCTCACCTGAACGGACCAAGACGATGACGGTATGCTCTTTGTCTTCGAACGACGCGGTCACGTGGAAGTTACCGGGGACGGATGGAACAAAAGTAAACGAATCACCCGACCCTTCAGCTTCACTTTGTGAAACACGCCACTTTACCTCGTGTGCGTGGGAATATGCACCGATCTTGAATGTGATCGGCTGTCCGACCAGGAACGGGGCATAAGTGAGCGGCGAGACAATCTCTGGCGCTTGCTCAGGGGCCGGCGGGTCGATCTTGTCCTCTTTCTTCTTCGCCTTTTTGATGGTTGCAATCATGCATTGCGGAGCCGGCCGGTCCGGCTTGGCTTCTTGGATTGGCCCCTTGTAGCGCTCTTGTTTGCCGGCAGATACCGTATCCACCGCACCTCGCGCAGTGACGTTGAACCGGTCGGCGATCGCCTTGAGCTTTTCCGCTCCCTTGGTGCAGCTTCCCACATTGCAGCCCCAGAGATTTACGACGGCGTTTTCACAAAATCTGCCTTCCAACTCCTCGAGCTTTTCAGTCCACTTGGACTGGTTGCCCGTATTGATGTGCTTGTCGCCATCGTAGCCCACGCCATCACCGACACCCTGCACCCCCGGTGCACCGTGACCTCTGAAATCGAGTCTTTTGATGCAATCCCCCGTGCCCAGCTTGCCGATGATTTTTCCTTCCGCCTCGTCGAGAGTTGAGGCCCGGACAGCTATTCCGCCTCGGGGAAGGTTGCGCAGATTACTCGTTGTGTTTGTCTTGGCATTCGGATCCGTGCTGGTTTCCACCACCACGATGGTCAATTCATCGGCTGCTGCAGGCGCCGGTACCAACGGTATCGCGACGCAAACAATGAATAGTGCGAGAATGGCGATTGGTTTCGATTCGTGGGTCATCTCTACTCCTCCCGGCGGGCTAGGGCGAATTGGGCTCAACAACACGGATAGTTGACCCTCATCTGTGACTCAGGAAGACTGACTGTTCGATTCTATTATGGTGCGGGCTACCGGTCCGACAAAAAAGCATGTGCTTCGATCATTGTTCAATGAAATGTGACTGTTCAACAGAAACAGGGTATAAACTTTGCGCTTGTTGTCCTTGAATTTGACATAGAGGTAGGCACTGTTCTTTGTCTCCATGTCCGCGCAATCCAACGCCTCACCAAAATCGATACCCGAAATGAGATCGGCAATCGCGCCCGGATCAGTGAGATTGTATGTCGTCTCGCTCTCCCGCAGAGTACCGCGCGTGCGGTCATTTGCTTCGTAAATGGCCAGGTCCGTGACGTGATCGGGTAAAGTAACCGGATCCGCGACATCTGTTGGTATTACGGTGGCACAGCGGGACAGTAACAAACCACAACCGACAACAGAGATGATGGCGACGGACCTACTGAACAGCTTCGAGCACATCTTCACTCCCTCCTTGTGTGGAGAGAAGGGTAGGCGGGTTATTTCCAATCGTCAAGCAGCGCGGTATTCCACCATTCCCCGAAACGTCATCGATCGGTAATATTATCGGTCGAATTCTCACCACCAAATCGTTCGGGAATCTCGAGGATCAGCTCCTGCATTGGTGTGTCGCCATTGGGGTGGGTCGATGAAGCGATTTTGGCAATTTCTTTAAATGCTAATTTTGGATCGAGACCGACTCGGGCGGCCTCGCGAAACGCTGTTTCGAGGGCGAGGACCGCTTGGCGGGGGCCCAGGGATGCGTCGAGCATGGCGATCAGTGCGATGCAATCTTCAACCCCCTGAATGCTGCGGTTTTCGACAGATTCATCGATGAGCAGGTAGATGACATCGGGTGCCCAACCAACGATTTGGCCAAAGTCGGCAAAGAGTTGTCGCGCTTGTTGGCGAAATTCTTCGTCTGACTCCCGATAGGCCGATGTCATTGTGCTTAGATTTGCTTTGAGCTTTTTAATCGTTGAGATATAGGCAGCTGATTCTCTGAACGCCTTCATCAGAGATACGGCCAATTCAATATTCATGACATCCGGGTTTTTGGGGACCTCCCACCGATCGATCTCTTCAGTGATGGCAACGAGTTGGTTTCTGTAGTGATTTAGCAGGTCGTCCACGTTAAGCCCTTTTTCGATTTTCGCGGCTCATTCTTGCACCGCGGTCCAACGGACAGATCAGTCTGTGACGGTGAGCTCGGAAAGCTGGTACCACCCATCCGCTTGCCGGCCACCGATACCCAGGTAGAGTGGGGGCAGCGGTTGAGTGGTCGGATTTGTCCCGGCGCGATCGAGCAGGCCGATGTCGATCCAATAGGTGCCCGGTGCCAGATCTGCGGGAATCGTCACCTGATCCCTGACCGGCCAGGATCCCGGCAACCAGGTTCGAATGTCCGATGGGCTGGCGAACGTTCGCTCGGCGGTGGCGTTGCGCAGACGATAAGTTACCGTCCGCGGTCGATAGCTGGGCGCCACGCCGATGTTGCGCCAGTTGGTGTAGAACTCGGTCTGTTCGCCGGCGCGCACCTCGCCGAAATGATTGAACCGATCGATCACCAGCCGGTATCCGTTCTTCCTCAGCATTTCGTTGAGCTCGGTCATGAAGGCATCGGGCAGCGCGCGAAACTTGCCGTTCAGCACAGATGCATGCTGCTCCAGGGCCCATTGAAATGTCCTGTACACTTTACCGTCCGGCGGCTGGGCAGACCAACCGTAAATATCCTGCCATTGGTCAATGGTGCCGCAGACCTCCAACTGAACCGGCGCCGTTTTCCAAACGTCGACAAAATCGGGATTTTGCGCCGTGACGTTGGCGATCATCGCCGGATAGAGATCCTCCATGTGGTTCCAGGCATCGCCCCAGATGCCCCAGTCTCCCCAACAGTCCACTCGCCACCCCGCCCCCTGATCGATCGCGTGGAGCATCACCGCCACTTCCCAGTCCGAGTCGACGCCGATACCCAACATCACCGTCGGGGTTTGAGGGAATGCTGCGGCGTGGTGATCGATCATCGTGCGATACGCATCGGCGATGACCTGAAAGTCCGCGTCGTTCTGAGGATCGAGGATATCAAAAATAGTGTCCTCGCCCGTGATGCACGCCGTGTTCCACTCCCCGTAACACCCGACCGTGCCGATATCGACGTGATCAATCCCGGGATGGTCGTTGTACCGCTCGCCCAGGGCCGCGATGAAGCGCTCGTGCTCGGCCAAAAAAGTGGCGTTTCGGTAATCCGGCCAAAACGTACCGGCGAATGACTCCCCGGGAACATTGTAAGGAGCGCCGACCAACCAGTCCGGAACACCGAGCTCATTTTCTTTGATCGTGATCACGCGAAATGAGAGCGTCTCACCCAGGGCGTTGGCCGATTGAATCGCGGTGTCGATCATCTCGAAATCGATTTCACCGCGCACCGGCTCCAGTTCACTCCAGAACCAACGAAAATAGGATGTTCCCGCGTCGGGATAGTTGACCGGCCAGTTCGCCTCCACCCGCTCGGCGCACTCAGCCGGGGTGAAACTGATCGGCGGGAGATTGCACCACCAGCCGAAATGAAAATTCGCAAATCCCATTCCCGGATTGGTCAACACCTCGTCGTGGAGAATGGGGTAGACATTCACATCCCCATTGGCATCGGTGTCGGCGTCCGCATCCGCGTCGGTGTCGGCGTCCGCATCCGCGTCGGTGTCGGCGTCCGCATCCGCATCGGTGTCGGCGTCCGTATCCGCATCGGTGTCGGCGTCCGTATCCGCGTCGGTGTCCGAATCAACATCTGTATCCGTGTCGGCGTCTCCGCCCCCTCCCCCGTCCGGCGTTGACTCCTCTGTGCTCTCGCCACAGGCGACCGCGACAATGAGCACCAGCGCCAAACATAATAGTCGGTTCACCTGCTCTCCAGGGCGACCGGGACTGCTTTTCAGATGGATTTCCGGCATCGGTCTTCTCCTTGTTGATAATAGAGTATACCCGATAGCCCCCGCGCGCTATTCGCCGATCGTCACGCGCCCAACAATTTGACTATCGCCAGCTATTCGAAGAGACGGCCGAGCTCAAAGGCGCCGAGGAACTCAACGAGCTCATCGCATAGCTCGGCATCGGCACCGAGACCCGGGTGATCGCGACATCCCCGAGGCGATCAACATCGAGTTCCCCATGTTCAACAAAGGCGCGATGCCGCCGGCCACGCCGGAGGACGCCAATCTACTGCCGGACACCGAGCTGCAATCGATCATCGAGTCCCACGGCATCCGTGCCGATACCACCGTGGTCGTGTACGGACCCACCCTGCCCCACGCGACCCGAATCATCTGGGCGTTGATGTATGCAGGGGTGGACGACACGCGACTTCTCAACGGCGGCTTGACCGCCTGGGTGGCCGAGGGCTACGGCACGGAGAGTCAACCGACTCACCCCACCTCGGTTGATTTTGGCGACACCGTTCCGGGGAGTCCCGAGCTGCTGGTAGAGGCAGATGAAATCGAAGGCAACCTCGATTCACCGAACACCGTCCTAATCGATATTCGGACCTTCGACGAATATATCGGAGACGACTACCACGACTACATCACCAACGCCGGACATATTCCCGGCGCCCTGTTTCAGGACTGGACAACCTGGATCGAAGGCGACAACACATTTATCAATTTCGATATCATTTCATCGGAGTGGCACGGGCTGGGCATCACCGAAGACAAAAGCTTGCGCTTTACGTGAACCCTCGGCATCCGCTCCAGTGTGGCTATTTGTCGCCCTTTTGCTCGGTTTTGAAAAAATGGCAAACTACGACGGTTCCCTCTACGACTGGATTCAGGACGAATCCCGACCGGTGGTGACCGGCGAAACACCTCTCTGAGAGCGGTGTCGTCCCTATTCTTCGTCCTCACCTGGTTCCGGTACGGTAAATTCGAAGGGGTAGGTGACGATGACTTCACCGCCGTCTTCGGGGGCCGGTAGCTCAATCAAATCCATCGAATCCAAGATGCAGTCCGTGAAATCTTCATTACCGGCCAGACTCTGGTCTGAGCCGTCCCTAACAATCTCGGCATCGTCGATGATGCCGCCCACATCCGGTTCGCCGATGATTTTGAAATAGACAGACAGTCTTCCAGCCAGCTCACTATCGTTTGCGAGTTGCTCTTCATAACAGGTTTTTATCTCCGGAATGATCTCGCGCACCGCATCGCGAATGCTCTCTTCGGAGAGCTGGCCTTGGTCTTTCTCAGCTTGGTCCGGATTGGTATGCGTCGGTGCCGATTCCTCTCCACTCGGTGCCGTGCGCTGCCTCAGCCGGCGCTGCTTGGCGAGTTTGATGGCCGCTATGAGTTTCTCCCGGTCGGCTCTGTCTTTCAACCGTTTCCGCGTGGTCTGATGCACTTTGTTCTGATTGGCGGTTTCCCTCGGGGTTCGGGACAGCGCGCCGCGTTGAGGGGCTTCGTCCGCGGTGGCCTGACCACTTTGTCCCGGACTCAGCGCCAAGGATCCATGTTCATTCTCCATGATGACGCTTCCCGCATAGACTGTCACTGCTGTGACCACAGCGGCCCCACCCAGCATGAGGGTCGTCGATTTCTTGTTCATTTCACTTACCTCCGTTGTAAACTCGGTGCCCGTGACGCGGACCCGGCATGCTGGTGTCACCACTTCGAAAGATCCGCCTTTTTCCACCTTGTACCGAACCTGGCCAAGGTCCTGGGTCATGATTGCATTGCCGGCAAAGAACAAATAAGGCTTGACAATTTCAAATGAAATACGCGTTTCGGGCCTGACAATCGCCACGGCTCTGTCACCCAGCTTCAGTTCCTGGCGCGCCGAGGCCACCAATTCGCCAACGATCGGCGCGGGCTTGGCTACAGTTAAGAAAATGGTCACACAAACAAGAAACAAAACGACTACAGCTGCGATCAAGACAGCGATCCGAGACGTGTCACCCTTTATCCGAGCTCCCTGCTGCTTCTCTTTGGCGACACCGTCCATGACCCGCGCCACCAGATCGGACTGTGGCTCCGGCGGTGTGTACTCCCAGATCTCAGCGCCAATGGGGGTGTCGTTCTTGGCCCGTGAGATTGGACCATTTTTATCAACTGTCATGGCGCACCTCCTTGAGAGATTTTCTAAGAGCGCCGCGCGCGCGGGACAGCCTGGACTTCACCGTGCCGAGATCGATTTGCAGCGCGCCAGCAATCTCGGCATACTCCAGCCCGTGGTACTCGCGCAGGACAAATACAGCCCTGTGCTCCGGACTCAAATTGGCAACCGCTTCTCGAATGGCGGCAGCAACGCGACGTTTTTGAAAAGCCTCGTCCGGACGGTCACCGCTCGACAAGTCGTTTGTCGTATCTTCAAACCTGACCGTTTTTTTCTGATTCCGAAGCTCGTTCAAGGCGAGCCGGGTGGCAATGGTCAATATCCAAGTGGAGAGTTTCGCCGAACCACCCCGCTCGAAACGCGAGAGGGAGCGAAAGACGCGTAAAAACGTCTCTTGAACCAGGTCCTCTACCCGAGCCTGCCCCGAGGACCGCTCCAGCATTCGCCACAGCAACTGGTAAACAGCGGTATGGTACAGCACCACCAGCTGCTCGAACGCCTGGGAATCCCCGTTTTTCGCGCGGTGCAAGACGAGCTCGCTGAGTTCACCCGAGTTTTTTTGTTCCGCTGCCAAAGCACCCATATGTTGCCTCTAACCCCTTACACACACAACCCGGCGAAGGGTTCCCTGAAAAAAAAGGACCCCGGAAACGGGGTCGGTATGCGATGCTCCGAGACTCGGACGATTTAACGAGCATCCCCGTTGTTGCTTAGGACACGTTTTCAGCCGCGGTTTTATTTTAGTGGTCCACGCCATTGGGCGAGACCGTCCCCTCCCAGCGATAGCTCATTTGGTGGCCGTCGACCTTGAAGGGAGCGTAGGTGACCGTGACAATTTCCCCCTCCGGTGGGAATCCATCGAACCGGGGCTTTTGTGGGTATATTTTCGATCGCCATTCGCTGCGCACCCCTCTTCCGGAGGAGAGCACCAGAAGGGCAGTCCCTTTTTCAAACAGTGTCTTTCCATCGGTAGTCCATTCAATTCGATAGTCTTGTACCCCGACGACATCGGTGGGCCCGTCGTAGCGCCCGGAAATCTCTATCACAGTCTCCCAATTCGATTCGTCGATCGCTTTGACCTCGGTTTCGAACACCAGCTCGCTTTGGGGAAACTCCGGATAGTAAACCTTGCGTTGGACGCGATAGTTGCCGCCTGTCAAATCGTAAAGGTTGGATACTTGCTCACCAATTCTGCTCAGACCAGCAGATGTGTGATGCGAAGTTCACTGATGGGTACCGAAGGTAGCGGCATTGAACCCCTTGGGAAGTCGGTTGAACTTGCAGCTGGATACCCCTCCCCGGCCGGTGTTGATCACCGCGGATATCTTCCCCTCCACCGGACTGTCGTTGACCCACCCTTTGAGAACGGTCAACGAACGCACCTCGACGTTTTCATCGCATCCGTAAAGACGTCTGATTTGGGTTGCCCCGAAGGACTCGGATTGGCTCAAGAAGACCAATCCGACGAGGGACACCGCACCAAAAGCGATGCTCATTGTGATTAGTTTACGGTTCATTTTGATACTCCGTTTCTTTGCGTTTGCTCATTCATTTTCATTCGACAAATCCCACCAAAATTCGGCGAGAGATCGCCGTCTGTTCACCTCATTTCAGAATACCGGTTATTCGGTACCTGAATAAGTCTTGGGCCTACGCAAGAACTAAACCAGATTATGGCATCGGCGTGAGGGAGCGTATTACCGTGCAATCCCGCCCGAAACAGGATCAAACCTGCCCCGAATTACGCAAGGGGTAAATTTTTGCAATGAATCCGCAGTGTCAACAGTGTCGAGAATGCCGCGTAAACACTCTGCACACAGCCGACAGTAGGCAACTGACTGGTCTGTGAGGTAGCCGTTCGGAAGATCGGTCCTTTCATCCGCGATCGGCTTGTCTTCAAAAAATTGAAGATTCGCTATTCTTTAGTTGATGACCTGAATTCAGGTTACTGCTACGTTTCATTCGCGCCTCTGTGCCCCATGTGCAGCATCAGACGCTCCAACAGGCAGTGTTTCACCTGAATCTCCTTCCGGCCGAGCTAATCGTGACCTATGGACAGTCGTTGTTGATCGTCCAGGCATAGCCGAAATAAGTGGATAGGTCGTGAGCGCAGTTGCGGAGATACGGCAGCGGTGGTTCATGGAGGGAGTGTATCAAATTGATCCAATGTCTGGCCATACCAAGTTTCAAGCTGTGGATTTCAAAGAACGATACACATCAATTTGGAACATACCGATTCTCGAAACGTTATGTGATCAGGATGGGTGATAGATTGCATCGCAATATTTTTGTTGCCTCACAATGAGCAAATGACGGGGTATTCGCCATGGGTATAAGACTGCAAAATCGTGTTTTGAAACAGAGCCTTCTTTTTTCGGTCGCGTTCGTCCTGTTGGGTTGCCAGCGACCAGTGCCGACTGTGACGAGCAACGCCGGCACACCATCGGTACAACCCAGGGCGGCACCGTTTTTCAGCTTTGCCGCGATGCGAGATTCGCACTACTTCCCCGATGGTAAGAGTGTCCTGGTTAACCTCGAAATGGACGGTCCGGCTCGGGCGGTGCGAATCGATTTGGATAGCGGGCAGCAAACGCCCGTCGTCGAGTTGGCGGATGGGGACATCCGGGCAGCGCGTCCTTTTCCGCGGGATGATCGCGTCCTGTATTTTGCGCCGGCTTCCTCCGGCGTGACACGCCATCTTTGGGTTGGTCACGGGGATGACGATCCATTGGATCTTACCCCTTCTGCTCAGGGCGAGGTGAGATTTCTGGGGTGGAGAAAAAATGGCGATTCGTTTTGGATTGTAGTCAATGACGATGTATCGCGCACATGGCGATTGGTCCAAATTGCCAGTAAAGGCTACCCGCGTCGGGTGCTGCTCGAGGGGACGCCCGCACAGGGGGTGGTGGCCATTAGCAGCGATGGACGTTGGGTAGCACTGGAGAAGCCGGGGGTGTTGCGCAACAGCCAGCTTCTCCTGCAGGACATGAGCCGTCCTGATGACGCCCCCCTGCCCCTGACGGAGCGGGAAAACTACTTGCCCCAGCGGGCGGCCGCTTTTGCAGCGGACGGACGAGAGCTCTACTTCGCCAGCTCGAAAAACGGCGAATATGAATCGTTGTGGGCGGCATCGATTCCCGAAGGGCAAGTTCGAGAGGTGGTGGTCGGGGTCGGGGATATTCATCAGATTGAGCTCTCCCCGGACGGGCGATACATGGGGCTCATTGCCAGCCAGAACGGCGCGTCTCGACCCATCATTTACGAGACTCAGACCATGCAACCGGTGTCCAATCCGACACCTCCGCTGGGGCAGACGACGGCCCTGCGGTTTTCTCCTCAATCAACCGCGGTTGTCTTCCTTCATACCAGCGATACGAGCCCAGCTGATTTGTTTTTGCTGGAGCTGCGGCAGAGCCAGTTGCGGCGAATCACCGATAATCTCAACCCCAAATTGGCTCGCGAACAATTGGCGTCCGGAGAGCACGTGCGCTACACCAATCCGGAGGGGATTTCGATTCCGATGATTCTGTATCGTCCGCAAAACGCTTCGGTTGACAATCCCGTCCCCGCTATGCTGTGGACCAAGGGTGGACCGGGGACGCTGCAGGGTCACACCTACGATCCCTTGTTGCAGTTGAAGATTGCGCGGGGTATCGCCGTCGTGAAGGTCAACGGTCGTGGAGCGGTGGGCTACGGCAAAGGGTTCGCCGGTCTGGATAGCCCCGCCAACGGCAATCTACACCTCCGCGACTGCAGCGGTGCTCGCAACTACCTGAAAGAGCTGGGTTGGGTCGACGTTTCGCGTACCGCGATTTACGGGGCAGACTACGCCAGCGCCTACAAAGAAATGGATATCAAAAACCGTCCCAGAACCGAGGAGAAGCGATCCCTGAACGAGGTGCAATGGGCCGAGAAGTATCTCGCCAAACTCGAGCGTCGTCTGTTGGGGAAAGGCGGAAATCAAGATCAGCAATGGCGCACGATCACTCAGAACGGTTTCCAGGTGCGCGCACCGACCCGCTTCAAACTCGGTTCTCGCGGCGTCGAATACGCACGGCAACGGGGCGACCTGGCAGTGGAGCTCACCATTAATCCGGCAGACTCGTTTTTAATCTATCGGCAGCGGTCAAGGACACCGTTGGAGCACGATTCGATCGTCGAGTTGGCAGCTCAAGTCTATCCGGGTGCCTACCTCGAAGGCGGGATAAGGACAGAGCGAGTTCGACACATCACACTCGGAACAGAGAAAGCGATCGAGCTCACCGGCCGATGGACCAGCGAAAACTGGGGCGAAGGACCGATGATCGCGATCGGTGTTCAATGTGGGGAGTACTTTTTCTTGGTGCTCGCCGCGATAAACGGGCCTTGGCCACCGGCGTATGACGAAATGTTGCGATCGTTTCGATGTTTCTCGGACTGAGACTGGAATGGTGAAACTGGAACCGACCTCAAAAGTGATTCCGGAGAAACAAAGCCGATGCTCGATTTCACGGGTAGCCGCGAGGGCGACCCCTACACGTAACCATTTGAAATCAATCAATCCCGCGGCGCCACTTCGTTTGGAGCTAATTGGAATAGCTGGCGAGAAAGAGATCCCGATGGGTTGAGCTCAATTCTGTTTGGACTGCGCTGTGGGCACCCAGCAGTAGGGATTTTCCAAAGCTGCCGACGATGATCAGCGATCCGTCAAGCCCTAGCTCGGTGTCGCCGACCATCGTATTGCTCCGCTGAGGCACAGAGAGAGCGGGGAGGCCTGGATCGGTTGGCGGTGTCGCCCTGCTCCCGTCCAATCGCCTGATGTAGGCGAGTCGGCCGTTTTCCCTTTCGAATATCTGCGCGTACAGTCCGGCCGGCGCCCCAGATGGTAAACAGTTTCCGAGGTAGGAATACGCCCTGCAACTCCACACTAGATATCCCTGCTCAGCGGATAGACCGGCAACGCGAAGGGGGCTGCAAGTGCAATCGATTTTTCCGGTGATCTGAGCCCATTCCAGCTGACCTTCTTGGGTGTACGCAGCTAGAAAACCACTCTCTACCGGAACACTCCCCGCTGACGGAGGTGTCTCGAGCGCTGTTTCGTTTGCCTCCCCCGGGGCAACTGTGGTCTGCTCAATAAATGATCCGCTGAGCAGAAGAGCGCTGTCTTTCGTGACGAAGATATCGTGGGTCATTAAGTAGCTATCTGAGCTGGCTGCTTGTTTGACCCAGGCCAGGGACCCATCGTGGGTATACCGGGCCACAAAAAGAGCATCCTGCGGCCATTCCGGTGTGATAGTGGTCTCATTGGCCTCGTCTGGGCCAAAGGTCGTCGGTCGATCGATTCTGCCGGAGACGAAAACCGAGCCCTCGGCTGTAGCTGTCATCCGTTGGATCTGACCTCCGGTGAATTGCTGCCAAGCCTCCGTGCCATCTGGGTCGTACTTGGCGATACCGTCGATGCCGGCCAGGTAAAAGGAGCCGTCGGGAAGCGCTGCGGTGCCCGTGATGAAGGTGGACGCGTGGTCGGACCGGTGGGGTAGCTCGACCCGTTGGACCCAAATCAGCGATCCCTGCGCAGTGAATTTGGCGGCAAACAAGTGGCGGAAGAAATCCGCTGAGTACGATAGTTCGGTTTCATTGGCTCCGCCAGCATCAAACCAGACCGTCTCGGTATAAATGCCGGTGAGCAGGGATGAACCATCGTTGAAAACAGTCAGCCCGTTGGTCAACAGACACCCCTTGCACGCGCGGTGGGCCCAGAGCAAAGATCCATCGGTGTTGTAGCGCGCCAATATTTGCTCCTGAAAAGTGTGATCATCCGCAGCGATGTCAGCAAAAGCGGTTTGGTTCGCCTCGTCGGGACCGAAGATGGTGTTGCCGTCAATTCCAGCGGCGACGAGATATCCACCATCCGGTAGCGCCTCCAAGTGGCTCCCATGGGCGCGAAATTCGCCCCTGGTCTGCTTGGCCCAATTGAGCTCCGGCTGTTCAACGGTGTCGCTGCAACCCAGCGCCAAATAGCTGAAAATAAACAGCAAATACCACCAGATGGTTTTTGTTTTATTCTGGCGAATTCCGTTACCTCTCATGATTGATTTCCTCCAAACTGTCCGGATGAACTAACCATTAATGTAAACAATCACCAAATGCTTCCCAGCTAAATTCTAAGTCCTAAGCCTCCCAAGTAGAAACGATCGCTGGATAGAAACTGGACGGAGGAAACCTGGGTGAGAGGTTGTTAAAAAAGATGCACTGAAAGAAAAAAGTCTGCGCGTCGGGTTGAGCAGTGGAAAGCTCAGAATAATCAAACCGTGTATGGTTGGACTGGATCAGCATTGGTCGGGGACGCCGCTGGGCACCAAATTCGTCAAAGATTTAAGGATCTACACCGTGGGTGGGGACGTGTACCCGACGAAATCGACGAGGGGACTTGGGGCAGGAAAAAGAAACCCTACCGCTACCGCTGGCCTGAGGAGGTCCACGACGAGGTTCTTGCTCGCCTACTAGACCTGAACCAGAAGCGGGCGGAGGAAGAGCGCCTTGCCGGACTGATATCTGGGAAAAAGGGGAAGAAGAAGGCCAAGCACGGCAGGAAAAATCTAAAGGCGAAGCGCGAGACAAAAATAAAGAGTGAAAACCTTCTCTTATTCGATACTATGTCCAGGGAAGGAGACGACTGATGACCCGAGCCAGGTTACTACAACTCACCGTAAAGCGCTTCAAGAGCTTTGAGGATAGGACAAAAATTAGTTTTTCTCCACTGACAGTCATATTAGGACGCAACAACAGCGGAAAAAGTAGTCTTATCCAAAGTCTACTATTGTTGAAGCAGACTCTGGCTGAGCCCCGCCCTGAGGTTTCACTGCACTTAGACGGCCCTGTAGCGGCGTTCAATTTGCGCGAGCTTACATGGGGCTGGCCTGATGCGGGCGATCAGGTAGAGGGGCCGTCCTTCGGATTGCGTTGGTCCTGTGAGGTAGATATATCTGATGCCATCGACCAGGCAAGGCACCCAGACACTGATAACCTTGTCAGTCAAACAGACCTAGGTGAGATGCGCGATATCGTCGAAGGCACATCAATACAACGGCTCGTGACCGAATTGTGGTTTGATACGAGGGAAGATGCGGGTACAACGGTGCTTACTGAGATACAGCTGCTCTCTCCACGTCTCAGAACAAAACAACCTCTATTCAAACTCAGCTACTCAAACGGCCGATGGCGTTGTCGTTGGGGTGGACAAACCGCAACCAAGATCAATGTCGAGCTTGACCACTTCATACCGTATCTCCAACTCGACCGTCGGAGTGTCGGCCCGCGGGACCGACAACGTGCCTGGCACAACGCCTATCTCATTCTCTTTGCCCAACCACTCGAAGCTCTCAAGCAACTCTTATCCGATTTTCAGTATCTCGGATCGACTCGCTCCGTTCCCCCGAGCCTCTACAAGTCATCCAACGTCGCACCGCAGGAGATAGGTGCCAGCGGTGAAATGGCTGCCCAGCTCCTTCATCGACGGCAGCGGGATGTAGTTCACTATCTACCGCCGCTTCATGTAACAGATTCT
The DNA here is from genome assembly GCA_028278265.1 of Myxococcota bacterium. Classification (GTDB taxonomy): domain Bacteria; phylum Myxococcota_A; class Polyangia; order JAAYKL01; family JAAYKL01; genus JANQET01. Next base: position 27,584 of record JANQET010000197.1, on the reverse strand, counting down.
AAGGCGACTATTCCGAAGACGGTCATAGAGCAGCCGCTGGTCGATGCTGTTAACGGCGTCCTGTCCGATTTGTCGATTCGTGACCGCTTGTCCCTTGAGGATATCCACGAGGTTGGCTTCAGGCTGCTTTTCGGGAGTGCGAGCCTACTCCACGTCGGTCGAGGTTTGACGTATCTCCTGCCACTCGTTGAGTTGGGACTTCTCGCCGACCCTTTGCGCTTTGAATGTCTTCAAGATTCGTTGAACCCACGAGATTTCCGGAAAAAGTGCCGGAGCTTCGCACATGTGGCCGCCGAGGAGCCGGAAGCTCACTTGCATCCGAAGATCCAAAGCCGCCTCGCTCACTGGATGGTCAGCCTGGCAATGACCAATCGTCGCCTGATCATCGAAACCCACAGCGATCACATGGTCAGACGCCTTCGCGGATTGGTAGCTCGAGCCGGCGCTGATAGCGAACTCGAAAAATGGCTCTTGAAGAATGTATCCATCTTGGAAGTCGAGCAGGACGAAGAGGGACGCTCCTCGGTGAAAAGTAGCCGACTGACAGCTGATGGTGGGATAGGACAGCGCTGGCCAGCCGACTTCATGGACGAGGCCAGCCAAGAAGATAGTGCGATCTACTACGCGAAGCTCGACAAGACGTCACCTGACCGCGCGGCAAATCCCAACGTCTCTTTCATCGAGGATGATGAGCCTGAGTCCGACAAAGCGCCATGATCGGGTTGCTCGACCCCGCTTTCTTGTTGCCTCGGGCGGCCCAGGCAGACGAAAAACAATTGGTGGACGAGCTTGATCTGATTGCGATAATGTGTCGTCGCAACAATATAGCCATTCCGCCTTTCGAGGAGTACTGGCCCGAGCTTTGGAACACTCTGGGTCGCGATCTAGAGCGTTCATTGAGCCACCCAGACGCAAAAGCTGCGTTGCGGCAGTTACGGCAACTCGGCGATGCGTCTGGCGATAAGATTCGCGGAGACGCCCCAGATGGGGCAGTCTGGCGGCGCGGATTCACAGATCTCTTTTCGTGGAATCCGCTCAACAGTGAGTGGGAGCGGCGGATGGCAGAGGCAGCTGTGCGAGCAGCAACGATTCCCCACGAGCGTGTTATTCTTCTTGCTCGCCGAATAGTCGGCCGGAACGTGAGGCGCCACACGGTAAACAACACAGAGATTTTAGAAAACACGCGCTGGCAGCTGCATATTCAACCGCGAGTTGTTGGGCCTCGAAGAATTGCCTGTGTACACCATCCACGGAACTTAACTGAAAAATGGACGACTCGCTTCGACTGGAGGCTTCCTGCCTCTTCAGACGGCGCGCGCTATCCCTTCTGTCCCCCGGACCGATGGTGGAACCATTCGGAAAAGACAGTACGGACCATCTCAAGCAAACCAGCGTGGGTTGATGTTAACGGCAACGGCTGGTCTCGACCGAGTATTGCCGGCGGGGTTGGCTACCATTGGGACGTCCATGTCAGGGTGCTCGCAATAAGTCAGACAATCGGGATGGACCAAATCAATGTCGTCGAATTTGGTGCGCCACAATCCGAGGGTCAGCCCGGTGATCTACATCACGTGCCGTCCCGCAAAACTGCTCGAATCAAAGATACAGGATGGAGCTGCCCGTGAAAACACCCAAGGAAGTTCGTGATGGCCTCATTGAGACGCTTCGGCTCGACCTTGTAGGTCCAAGAGCGGGAAGTCCCAACCACGATAAATACGCCGAGGAAACGCTGCCGACAGCACCTTCGAAATGGTATCTGACCGGATTTCTGGTTCCCTATGACGCACCACCAGAGGCCCGATCAGATGACACAGGTGACGACGAACTCGATCAAATCGACCGGGTCAGCCCAGGCGATGATGAGATCCCACCGGATCAGGCTTCGGCCCGAAAAGCGTTTTTCCCTTCTTCCATGGGCTTGAGCGTTTTGGTGCCCAAGGAGACGGCTCAGCTGCAAATTAATGTGAGCTGGGGCGACTATGTGGCTGTACGGGGCACCGACCATGATCTTTCCCGCCGGTCGGACGAAGAGGGCACTGTTTGGGGGGATTGGCAACGAGTTCCGCGTGAAGCCGAGGTTGTCCTCGATCTGCCTACGGATACCAACTCGAAAAAAAACGAGATACCGGACAGCATGGGGCTCGACCTTGTGGTATCGGCACGGTCTGTGGAATCGGGCGGTCTTGTGCCCAAAGGCACACGCTCGGTGTCAGTATAGATAATAGATAAGGGACGTATAGATAAGGTAGATAAGGGACGGACCTCAGTAACTTCAAATACATAGATAAGGGACGGACCTCAGAAGTTCACTAACTTCACATGTAGATAAGGGACGGACCTCAGAAGTTCACTAACTTCAAATACACACCTGCTCCGAGTGGCTGGACAATCCTGCGACAGGAAACCCGTCATTCCGACGGGATGGGACGGGCTACGAATCCCTATCGCCGACGCGGCTTGGCCCGGGCGGTGGGTTTGGCGGTCAGGGGATCTTCGGGCCAGGGATGTTTGGGATAGCGGGCCCTGAGCTCTTTGCGCACTTGGGGGTAGCCCTCTTTCCAGAAGCTGGCCAGGTCGGTGGTGATTTGGGCGGGCCGACCGTTGGGGGCCAGCAGATGGAGCAGCACGGGCATCCGGGCATCGGCCACTTTTGGGGTGTCGGTGGTGCCGAAGAATTCCTGAATCTTGGCCGCTACGATTGGAAGCCCGCCATTGGTTTCCACCGCAGAATAGTCGACCCGGACTCGCCTGCCGGAGGGGACCTCGAGCTGCTCGGGAATTTGTTCGTTCAATACCCGCCGTTCTTTGAAGGTCAGTCGTGCCAATAACGCCCGGTGCCAATCGGATTTTCGTAAGTCGGCGAATGATCGGCATCCCCGAACGAGATCGGGTAACAGAGATTTTAGTCCCGATTCCGACACGTCCGGCCAGTTTAGTTGGGGATAGTGCCCGGCGGCGAAACCGATGCGCTGCACCAATCCCGAGAACTCTCGGCTCGGTTTGAACACCTCGGCAAACGCACGGGACGCCTCATCTGCCAATACCTGTTCCAGCGCTGCTGAGGCCATGCCGGGGTTCGGCCGCTCTTCGATCAGCAAATCATCGAAGAGCAGCTGGGCCACCGGACTGACCACCTTCCTGTCCGGATCGAACCGGGCGTGGTCCCGCTCGACCATCCTCCCCGGGAAGATCGCCGCCAGATCCCCCTGTTCAATGCGTGAGGCCCGCCGGACCAGGCTCACCGAGTGGGCCCCTCTTTTTCCCGCGTCTGCGTCCAATGCCACGAACATCGCCCCTTTTCGCACCTGCGATTCGGTCGCCAAGCGAACCCCCCGGCCTCCCACCATCAAGCCGTCGGCTGAATCGGGCGTTCTCCTTCGGCAGACCCGATCGCCAAAGCCGGACAACAACACGCGCCGGTGCTCCCTCTGGGGACATTCCGTCGACGACCGGGGATCCCCTGACCAAAACCGCCGGCACAGTCGCAGAAGCTGTTTTTGGGCCTGTACCACCCGGCGTGCCGCAGCGACCTTCACACCGGCGGATCGCGCCGCTCCGGGCGTTTTCCCCTGCTGCTCGAAGCGCTCGATCAACGCGGCCCGATGGGCCATATCGCAATCGTCACTGCCGGCGAGGTCGGGGAGGTGAGCTGATTCGAAAATGATATCCGGCTCCTGCAGCAGCGCTCCGTAGAGCGCCCCGACCTCGGACAGGCCATTGGCGCAGGCGTAGCGCAACATTGCGCCGATTCGCGGGTGAACCGGCAGCTGGGCCATTTTTTTACCCCGCGGCGTCAAACAGGCACGGGAGGGCTCGAGCAGTCCGAGGGTGTCCAGCAGGTCGAGCCCGGCTTCAATCCCGCGTTCCCCCGGCGGCTCGAAAAAGGGGTACCGGCGGGGATCTCCCGGGTTGAGGGCGAGCAGCAACAGCAACACCGGGGCCAGGTCCACCCGTGTGATCTCCGGGGGCAGGGCGAGAGGCAGCTGCCCCTGTTCCGCTTCGGACCACAGCCGATAGACCCGCCCCGGCCTGGTGCGACCGGCCCGTCCGGCCCGCTGCTCGGCGTTTCGCCGCCCGATGCGACTGACCGTCAACCCGTCCATGCCGATGCGGGAATCGTAGCGCAACAGCTTGACCAGACCGGTGTCCACCACAGCGGTGATGTTGGGCAGGGTGAGAGAGGTCTCGGCAATATTGGTGGCCAGCACGATCCGTCGTCGATCCGACGGCCTGAGCACCTGATCCTGAATCTCCTTGGGCAGGGCCCCGAACAGGGGTTGAATCAGCGGTTGTTCGGGAAGCGGTGTCTCCTCGAGCCGCGCTTCGAGCCGGCGAATCTCCCCGGCACCGGGCAAAAACACCAACAGATCACCGCCCCCGGGATCGTTCTTCAACGCCAGCGCGCACGCCGATGCAGCGCGATCGGTCAGCGACCGATCCTCACGGCGGCCCAGATAGCTGATACTGACGGGAAACAGCCGGCCCGTGCTGTGAACCACCGGTGCATCGCCCAGATATCGACTCAACTCCCCCGCGTCTAAAGTGGCGGACATCACCAGCAACCGGAGCTCTTCGCGAACCGCCAACAGCTCACGCACAAAGGCCAGGGCCAAATCCAAGTGCACCGAGCGCTCGTGAAACTCGTCCAGCACCACGCAGCTGATCCCCTCGAGCAGGGGATCGGCGATCAGCTGTTGGGTGAGAATCCCTTCAGTGACCACCACAATCCGGGTTTGTGCCGACACCTGCGACTCGAACCGAATCCGGTACCCCACCGTTTCTCCCACCTGTTCCCCGAGCAGAGAGGCCATCCGCGAGGCACTGGCCCGGGCGGCCAACCGCCGCGGTTCGAGCATCAACAACTGACCCCTGTCGAGCAATCCCGAGGACCGGATCGCCAGGGGCACCACAGTGGTCTTACCCGCTCCGGTCGGGGCCTCCAACACCACGGCCTGATGGGTTTTCAGCGCGGACAGCAGCTCCGGCAACACTTCGTCAATCGGCAGGGGGCTCCCCGCCGGTCCCTGTCCGATCCGAGCCAAAAACGCATCGTGCGAAGCATTGCCGCTCATTTTGCCGTTGTAGACCAGTGACCCGGCCCTGCCCAGTGAAAATGGCATGCAACTTCATCCCTGTCCGTGTACACTCCAACTCGATGACCCTGTTGGGGGAGAATTGACGATGATGCAAACCCGTCGCCAGATGCTTCAGCTGCTCTCTTCGGCCATGGCAGCCTGTCCGCTGACGGTCGCCGGGGGCGCCTTGGCCGGTCCTCGGACCGACCCGTTGGAACCCCGCCGGGCACTCTACTGGGAGGATGCCGGGGACAAGCGGATCAAGTGCACCCTCTGCCCGCGCAACTGTGTGGTCGCCGATTTGGAGCGGGGCACCTGCGGGGTGCGGGAAAACCGCGGCGGGACCTACTACACCTTGGTGCATTCGCGCCCCTGCTCCCTGAACAACGACCCGATTGAAAAAAAACCGCTGTTTCACTTTCGCCCCGGGACCAAGTCCTTCTCCCTGGCCACGGCCGGCTGCAATATCGAGTGCCGCTTCTGTCAAAACTGGCAGCTCAGTCAGTTTCGCCCCGAACAGGTGCCGAGCCGGCGGGTCACCCCTGAGCAGATTGTCGGATCTGCTCGTCGAATGGGTTCGAGCTCCATCGCCTTCACCTATTCCGAGCCGGTCATCTTTTACGAATACATGCGCGACATCTGCCTGGCGGCTCAGGATTCGGGTATCGGCCGGGTGATGATCTCCAACGGCTACATCAACCGCAAGCCCCTGGCCGAGCTGCTGCCCCACCTGGACGGGATCAAAATCGACTTCAAAGCCTTCAGCGAATCGTTCTACCGGGACACCTGTTCGGCCCATCTCAAACCGGTGCTCGATTCCCTGGTCCAAATCAAGGCTGCCGGGGTGTGGCTCGAAATGGTGGTCCTCGTCGTGCCCACCCTGAACGACGATCCCAAGGAGCTCGACGCCATGTCCCGCTGGATCGTGCAAAAGCTGGGACCCGACGTCCCCATTCATTTCACCCGCTTTCACCCGATGTACAAGATTCAAAACCTCCCCCCGACTCCGGTGCGCACCCTCGAAAAGGCGCGCCGCATCGCCCTCGAGCGCGGTGTGCACTACGCCTATGCGGGCAACGTGGCGGGCCATCCCGGGGAAAACACCTATTGCCCCAAATGCCAAGAGCAGCTGATTCGCCGCGACGGATATCATATTATCAAGAATCGCGTCGCCAAGGGAAAATGCGATAAATGCCATACCTCGATTCCGGGCATTTGGCACTGACCCCGCACCGACGTTCAAAACAATTCCATTCCCCTTGCCCATTTATGCCGCCGATGTTAGGTCCAGGGGACGATGAACTGGCGAACCCTCAACCTGCGCGCGGTGGTGATGTTTTTCTGGACTTTGGTCTGGTCTTTCATCGGCATGATCGGCTCATTTCTCGACCCCTCGGGCCGCACCTATTCTTTTATGGCGCGAGAAGGCTGGTCCAAGGAGACCCTGTGGCTCGGCGGCATCCGGGCCAAAGTCGTCGGCAAGGAAAAAATCGACTGGTCCAAACCCTACGTCATCTGCGCCAACCACCAGAGCCAGCTCGACATCCCCCTGCTGTTTGCCAACCTGCCCACAGGCATGCGTTTTTTGGCCAAACGCAGTCTCTTTTTCATCCCCATCTTCGGCTGGTCGCTCTACGTCTCAGGCTATATCCCGGTCGATCGAAGCAGCCCGGCCAAGGCGCGCAAATCCCTCGTCGCCGCGGCCAAGCGGATCAAAAAGGGCCCGTCATTGCTCGTCTTCCCTGAGGGGACCCGATCCCCGGACGGGGCGATTCTGCCGTTCAAATCAGGGGCCTTCATGCTGGCCATCTCCGCCTCGGTGCCGGTTTTACCGGTGGCCATTCGCGGTTCGTACGAGCTCGTGCCCAAGGACCGGCTGGACGTGCGGCCCGGCACAGTGGAACTGATCGTGGGCGATCCGATCGAGACCGACACCCTGACCCTCCAGCACAAGGAGTCGTTGAAAAAGCGGGCCCATGAAGCGGTCAGCGCCATGTTTCAAACCGGTCAGCCCAGCGCTCCTGTATCATAACAATCGGCCATGGCACGCTTTGGCCGTCTCAGGCCGTACCAGCTGGCCCTGGGAGTGATCCTCGCCCTGGCGGCGTTCGCCGGGCGGTTTGTCATCCCGTCAACCGATTCCCGCTTTGAAAATCCGACGGGTGATCCCCCCTCCCGGCGCTGCTCGGTGCTGCGCGTGGTCGATGGTGACACCCTGCGTGTCAATTGCGCGGGGCGCCGGGAATCGGTGCGGTTGCTGCAGATCGATGCCCCGGAACACGGAACGGCCGGACATCGGGAGGCCACCGCCACGTTACGCCGACTCGTGGGGGGCCGAGTGGTTGAGTTGGAGCTGAACACTCCGCCAAAAAAGAGACGGGATCGCTACGGTCGTCTGTTGGCTTATGTCTTTGTCCAGGGGGAGAACATCAACGTGGCACTGGTGCGTCGGGGGGTGGCGCGCTATTGGACCCGCTACGGCCGGGGACCGTACAGTGCCGAGTTCGTCGTCGCCCGGGCCGAGGCGCGGGCCGACCGGCGGCGGGGTCACAAAAAAGGCCTGAACACGAACGAATGATTATGTTAAACGGCGGTACCAGGAAAGAGACGCGATAGAGCGGAGGCACCGATGAGCAGACTCGAGTTTCGCAGTGACACCATGACCCTTCCCACCGAGGCCATGCGCGAGGCGATGCGCAATGCCGAGGTGGGGGACGACGTTTGTGAAGAGGACCCGACGGTCAACCGTCTGCAGGAGCTGGGCGCCCGAAAACTGGGCAAAGAAGCCGCCCTGTTCGTGCCCAGCGGTACATTCGCCAATCAATGTGCCGTCGGCGTGCACACCACTCCGGGGGACGAGGTGATCGCTGCCGAGTTCACCCACCTGGTCGAACACGAAACCGGCGCCACCGCCGCCCTGGCCGGGGCCCAGTTGCGCGCCTTTGTACCCCGGGGATCCACCTATCCCACAGTAGACGATATTGCTCCGCGCCTGAGAACCGAAAGGGATGTCCATTTTCCCTCCACCGGGTTGATCGTGCTCGAAAACGCCCTCTCCGACGGCTCGGTGATGCCCGTCGACGAGATGCGCCGCATCCGGGAGCTGGCCCATTCGTATCATATTCCGGTTCATCTGGACGGCGCCCGGATATTCAACGCTGCCCTCGGGCTGGGGGTGCCGGTGACCGAGATTGCCGCCCAGGTGGACACCATTTCCGTCTGCCTCTCCAAAGGGCTCGGCGCGCCGGTGGGCAGCCTGCTGGTGGGCACCAGCGCCTTTATCGACCTGGCGCGGACCAGGCGCAAGATGATGGGCGGGGGGATGCGGCAAGTGGGGGTGCTGGCCGCCCCGGGGATTATCGCCCTCGAAGAGGGACCGGCCCTGTTGGAGGAGGATCACCGACGGGCCCGTGAGCTGGGCCGACGTCTCGCCGAACTACCCGGAATGAAAGTGCATTCGGACTGGCTGATGACCAATATGGTCTACTGCGACGTAGAGGGGCCCGAACGGAACAACGAGGGGCTGGTGGATTTTCTCAACCAGAACGATATTCCGACGTATCCCCCGATCCCCCAGGGCATTCGCTTTGTCACCAGTCAGCGGGTCAGCGACCGGGATGTGGCCGATCTGGTCGATGCGGTAAAACAATATTTAAATTCATAAAATATGATCGGCCGGGAACAAAAAGTACATCTTAATTCGTTGTAAATTCGACCGAACCGGCTGCGATCCGCCTGGAAGGGCCCATACTTAACTGGACAGGATCGAATGGTTCGGCTACTGATAGTGATGATATTGTTTGGCATCAGGTGACCCCCCATGGAACAGGCGCTGACAAAGTATTTCTGGATCATCAACCTGATCACCCTCATCGCCATCGCCTACCTGGTGGCCGGTGGCGCCGGAGAACTCGTGGCCACCAAGGTCAGTGCGGCGTTTCCGTCGAGCCAGGGCAAGCGAAAGGCGGCCAAGGCCCCCCGACCGTTTCGCTCCAAGATCACTTCGGCGACCCGCGACGGCAGCGACATCCTCAAGCGCAATATCTTCGACTCAATCGTCGGACCGATTGATCCCAATGCCGTCGATGGGGAAATCATTCCCGAGGACCTGCCCCCCAGCCTGGACGGGTTACCGATCGTTCCCTGTCCAAAGTCCCAGGTGACGCTGACCGCCACGGTCGCCGCACCGGAGGCGCCGGAGTGGTCCTTCGCCTCGATCAGCGAAGGGGGCCAGGGCCGCCTCTGCCGCATCGGCGATCAGGTCGACGGACGCACTGTATCGCGCATCTTCTGGCGCTATCTCTTTTTGCGGGGCACCACGGATGAGTGCTACATGACCCTGTTCGACGACGGAAAGGCGCTGCCCACGATGCGCCCCCCGATGCAGGCCAGGCGCGCCGGCCCGGGGACTGACGATGAGATCAAAAACGGCATTCAAAGTATCAGTGAAACCGAAAAAGTCGTGGACCGCTCATTGATCGACAAGCTGGTGGCCAATCCCTCACGCTTCATTCGCTCGGTACGGGTTCGACCGTTTCGCCAGGATGGCAAAGTGGTCGGCTTCAAGCTTCGCCGGTTCAAGGGGGACAGCCCGTTGGCCCTGCTCGGCGCCAAGAAGGGCGACATCATTCACTCGGTCAATGGGGTCGAGCTGACCAGCGTGGACAAAGCCCTGGGGGCCTACCAGAACCTGCGCAGCTCCAACGCCCTGACCTTTTCGATCACGCGAAACGGCAAACCACTCGATCTGAACATCAATATCCGATAACCCTGGCGCCGGCGCCGGTACCCGACGATACATGAATCGAGGTATTTCACATGACGCGTGGCCAGCAAATGAACCGTTCGGCGCCGTCATGCGCAAATGCATGGCCATTACTGCACCATCGCTGGTAGAATGAGCACCGACTATGCCTGTGCCTGACTACTCCGGGCGGACGCTCGATGACAAATACCTGCTCAAGCGGCTGCTCGGCGAGGGGGGGATGGGATTTGTCTACCTAGGGGAGCACCAGCTGATCGGCCGTCCGGTGGCGGTGAAGTTTCTCCACGCCATCTTCGCTTCCAAGCGGGATGTGGTCAAACGGTTCTACCGGGAAGCGCGCGCTGCTGCGGCCATCGGCCACAAGAACATCATCGATATTCTGGACGTGGGGGTCACCGATGAGGGGGAACCCTACCTGGTGATGGAGTTCTTGGAGGGGGAGGGGCTGTCCAGCCTGCTCGCGCGCAAGACCCGGCTCGAGCTGGACACGGCCTGCGGGATTCTCGAACCGGCGCTTCAGGCGTTGGGCGCGGCCCACGAGAAGCAGATCGTTCACCGGGATCTCAAACCGGACAACATTTTTTTGGCATTGCAATCCAAGGGATCCCCTGAAGTCAAGCTGATCGATTTCGGCATCTCCAAAGTCCAGAACACCCCGGATCAAACCCAGCTCACCCAGGAGGGCTCGACCCTAGGGACCCCGGCCTACATGTCCCCCGAGCAGGCCAAGGGCGCGCCCGTGGATCACCGCACCGATCTCTACGCCATCGGGATCATTTTTTACGAGCTGTTGACCGGCCAGACCCCCTTTATCGGCGCCCAGTACAACGAGCTACTGTTCAACATTCTCACCACTGAGCCCCGTCCCCCGGAGGAGGTGTACGCCGACTTTCCCCAGGTCGCCTGGCCGGTGATCGAGCGGGCCCTGCACAAGGATCCGGAAGAGCGGTTTCAGACCGCCGATGAGATGATCCAGGCGCTGGACGGGCTGAGCACCACCCAATCCCGCACCACCGGGTTGTCGAATTTGGGCGACCAGATCGAACAGTCCTCTGTGGCCAGCGGGGACTTGGGGACCGACACCGCAAACAGCGACACCGAGCTGGCGGCAAACCTGTTCTCCAAGATGAGCCGTGCCCGACCGACCCAATGGAACACGGTCGTGCGCCAGGCGACCCGGGTGATCAAGCACGGTTTGGTCACCCATCCCAAACGCCGGTTGTATCGAGGGGTTGTCGGTGGGCTGGTGGCGATGATGTTCATCATGTTTTCGGTCGGCCTTTGCTCCTCTGGCGATGAAGACAGCGTGCAAATCACGATCAAAGGGGCGCCGAAAAAGGCGCGAATCTACTATGAAGACTCCTTGGTGCTGGCCAATCCGTTCCGCGTGAAAAAGGGAGAGACGATTGTTCCCCTGCGGGTGGAAACCCCCGGCCGCAAGCAGATCAAGATCTCCATCGTACCGACCAAAGATCAGATTGTCGACGTCAAGGCCAAGCTGATCAAGCCGCCGCCGAAGAAGAAGCCGGCCAAGCAACAGACCGCCGCGCCCAAACCCCCACCACCGGCCAAAAAGAAGGCCCCCGCGGCCACGCCGGAACCGCGGGCGCCCGCTGATGACGGAAACAAAACAAAGAAAAAAGCGACCAAGAAAAAGAAGCGGCGAAATCCGTTCAAGAAGTTCGTCCGAGGTGTCAAACGGGCGTTTACCCGAGACTGAGTCGACGGAGGACTCATGCGCGAGTGCAATACCGAAAAAAACATGACCCACTGCAATTGCAGCTATGGTTCGTGCAGCCGCAAAGGGCTGTGCTGCGATTGCCTGCAGTACCACCGGCAGAAGGGCCAACTGCCCGCCTGTTATTTTCCCGACGACGTGGAGAAGACCTACGATCGCTCGATCGACACCTTTGTCCGCACCTACAACGAACGCGGGCGATGGTGGTGAGCTGACGGCTCTACGGCCGTCACAACACGGAATTACGATGCGTATCGGACTGTATCACGGATACGAGCTCACCGGCTCCGGCAGCAACGAGTACACCCGCTATCTGGCCCAAAACCTGGCTGGAGCCGGGCACCAGGTCCATCTGATCTGCCGGGAGGAGCACCCCCAGGCCCTACCCTTTGTCACGGCGGCCTATGCCTGGCAGCTGCCGGATCGGATGGAACCGATTTTCTCCCGCACGAATCAGTCCCCCCCCTGCGTGCTGCACCAACTGCCCCAGGGGAAGGTGCGCCCGGTCTATCTGACAGACAAACAGCGACCGGGCAACGTCAAAGCGTTTACCGCCCTCACCGAGCAGGAGCTGGCCGACTACCATGCGCTCAATGAAACCCTGCTCAACACCATCCTCTCCCGGTTCGAGCTGGATCTGTTGCAGGCCAACCATCTCGTCTATCAACCGGTGGCCGCCCTCGACGCCTGCCGGCGAACCCGGACGCCGCTAATTATCTATCCCCACGGCAGCGCCATCGAATACACGGTCAAACCGGATCGGCGGTATTGGGAGCTGGCGCGGGATGCCGTCAGCCGGTGCAAGGGGTTGATCATCGGCAACCGGGAGGTCAAGGAGCGTATTCTCGGTCTCTATCCAGACGAGCGCCACCAAATCGAACCCAAGGTTCGCATCGTCGGTGTCGGTGTGGACACCTCCCTGTTCCAGCCGGTGGATCGATCCGAGCGGCCCACGGTCATAACCCATTTGAAGGCCACCGGAGGAGGGGGCGGCAAACCACCGCAGCTGTCCGACGAATTGAAACAGCACTTGGATACCGGAGATCTGGAGGCAGTGCGCGGATATTGGAATCGCTACGACCACGACCGACCGGACCGGGATTTCGACGACAAGCTGAACCGCATCCCCTGGACTCAGCCGATCGTGCTCTTTGTCGGCGCCTTGACTGCCGGCAAGGGGCTGCACAGTCTGATCGCCGCCATGCCCGCGGTGCTGCAGCACCAGCCAGAGGCCCAGTTGGTGATCGTCGGATCGGGAACCTATCGCGAGGTGTTGGAGGGGCTGATCCACGCCGCTGCCACGGACAATCAGCCCCTGCTCGAACAGCTCTGTGCCGCGGGGATGAATCTGGATCGCAGCGATCTCACCGGTCCGTGGACCGATTTGCAGGCGTATCTGTCCACGCCGAAGCACAGCGAGGTCTTTCGTCAGTTCGGCCGGCGCCTGCCCGAGCAGGTCCATTTTTTGGGCCGATTGGATCACAGTCGCCTGCGCTTTGTCTTCCCCTGCGCCGACCTGGCGGTGTTTCCCTCCATTGTTCCCGAGGCCTATCCCCTGGTGGTGATGGAGTCGCTGGCCAACGGCGTCCTGCCGCTGGTCTCCTACTTCAGCGGATTCAAGGACAGCGTGGACGAGCTGCGACCGCTGATCGGCGCGCGGCTCAACGATTTGATGAAGATCCCGGTGACCCCCGACGGGCGAATCGAGACCATTGCCGCCGGGCTGGGTCAATTGCTCGAAGATCAATCGTACATCGGTCTGAAGCCGCAGCTCAGGCAAATCGCCGTGGAGCAGTTCGACTGGCAGCTGCGGGCGCAGCAAATGGTCGAGGCGTATCGCTCCCTGATCGCGCCCCAATGACACCAGCGCTCAATCGGACCTGACCAAGGCAGACTCGGGGAGGAAAAAGCAGAAGCGGGTGCCCTCTTGTTCAGTCGAGGTGAACCAGACCCTGCCGCCCAAGTAGCGCTCGCCGAACAGCTTCATGCTGTACGTCCCCAGACCCCGTCCGGTCGTGCCCTTGGTCGAAAAAGATCGTTTGAAGATGAGCGAGCGAACCTCCGGTGGAATAATCGCCCCATTGGTCACCACGAACCCCGGCTTTCCCTCGTCGACGATGAACCGGAGCTCGACCACCTCATCGTCGTCGGTCGCCTCCAACGCGTTTTTGACCATGTTGGTCAACACCCGGTGAATCAGCCGCGGGTCGCAGTGCAGGGCGACCGTTGTCGAGGGAAAGAGGATGCGCAAATCATCCCGATGTCCACCGGAATAGGAGACGAAAACGCTCTCCACCTCTCTGAAAATCTCCTGCACCGGAGTCACCGCAGGCCGAACGACCAGGGTGTCCTGTTCTGCATCCAGCAGCAGGCGGTGGGTTTGAATTTCCCGGGCCAGCACACCGGAGATGTAGCTGATTTTGTGCGCCGCATCCTCAGGGTCGATATCGGCGAGGGTCTCGGCCAGGCCGGCCAACCCCCCGGCCAGGTTGGCGATATCGTGCAGAAAGACCCGCTCCAGCACCTCCCGCCGTTTGTGGGCGCTGATATCCTGAAAAACAAATACGGTGATCCCCTCGTCGGCGAGTTGCAGCGGAGTGGATTTGAGGCTGTATTCGACCGCGTTCAGCTTGCCCTCCCGCTCAGTCAACAAGAGGCATTCGTCGGTCGATGCGCGGCGATCCTCCACTGCGGTCAGAATTGACAGCAGGGCACCGCAATAGCGGCAGTTCGGCGAGGTGCCGCAACCACTCGGAGCGACCTTCAACTGCACACACTCGAGCAGTTCGCCGGGCCGTCGCCCCAACACCTCCGGGTATTCCAATTCGAACGCTGCCAGCAATTCATCATTGGCCGCGAGTATTTGACGGGTCGCCCCCAGGATCAGCACGTAGCCGTGCACAGATGTCAAAATCGCCTGCACTATCGGATCTGCCAGGGAGAATTGCAACAAGCGGGCCAGATGATCCGGAGGGGCCCGTCGAGCAGAGGCAAAGTAGGTGACATCATTGTCGACAATTCGAGGATCACCTGTCGGACACATTCGCTCCTCCTCCGCGGTAATGGCCATTGCGCGATCAGGTGTACAACGTAAACCGGTGTCATTCGAAGCTTACAAAATGGTATCGTTTCTGGGCCGCCCGATCAAGTGCTCGTTTGGCACCCGCCCCCCGGGTTCGAGCCCCCCGTGTTGATCCGCTCTGCAAAGTGCAATATGAGGCGATGGATGCTGATGAACCACACAGGTGAGCTCGCTGCCCTGGCCACCGCCTTTTGTTGGACGGTCACCGGCATGGCGTTCGAATCGGCGAGCAAGCGGGTCGGCTCCCTCTCGGTCAATCTGATTCGGCTGGTATTCGCCTGCGTTTTCTTGATGGTGTTCACCTGGTTTTCCCGGGGGCTTCCCCTGCCCACCGACGCCTCGGCCCACAACTGGATCTGGTTGGCCGTCTCCGGGTTGGCCGGTTTTACCATCGGCGATCTGTGCCTGTTCCGGGCACTGGTGGTGCTCGGCTCGCGGCTCTCGTTTCTGTTGATGGCCCTGGTGCCCCCGATCACCGCGTTGATCAGCTGGCTGGTGATGGGGGAGGTGCTCTCCGCTCAGGACTGGATCGGCATGGGGCTGACCGTCGGCGGGGTGGCCTGGGTCATCGCCGAACGCCAGAAACCGTCGAGCATTGCCCCGAAACGACTGCCGGTCAAGGGGGTGTTGCTGGGCATCGGCGGTGCCACGGGTCAAGCCGTGGGCCTCGCGTTGAGCAAGTACGGGATGGGGGACTACGACGCATTTGCCTCGACCCAGATTCGCATCTTTGCCGGCATTGTCGGTTTTTCTGTGCTGTTTGTGCTGATCCGCTGGTGGCCCCGGGTATTCACCGCGCTCAAGGATCGCCAGGCGATGGCGCGGACTGCGCTCGGCGCCACCCTGGGACCGTTTTTGGGGGTCTCCCTCTCCCTCGTCGCCGTAAAACACACCGAGGCCGGGGTGGCAGCGACGATCATGGCCATCGTGCCGGTGCTGATCATCCCGCCGACCATCCTGCTCAAAAAAGAGAGGGTCTCGATCCGCGCGATGATGGGTGCATCGGTCGCCGTGATCGGCGCCGGCTTGTTGTTCATGTAACCCCGTTTTATCGGGCAAAAAATGCATTATCCCTTCATTTTTATGGTTTTTAGGCTTTTTTTTGAGGAATTGATGCGTTCAGGCAACCTTCATTGCGTCTATCGCGTCTTTTCTGTAAATTCGTGCCCGTATGATTGATTCAACTTGCGAGAAAGGAATCCCCCATGAGTGTCAGAATAGGTTTGTGCATCGGAATGGTCGCCATTTTGTGTTCGTGCGCCGCGCAGGTTAAGGAGGCTGTGGTGGCCCAAAAAGAGGTTTTGCAAGAGGCGACCCAAGCACCCGAGGCCCCGGCGCCGGCAGAGGCGAAAAATCCGTTTTTCGAAGTGTTTGACACCCCCTTTGGTGTCCCGCCGTTCGAAAAGATCAAGGTGGGTCACTACGTCCCGGCGGTCACCAAAGGGATCGAGCAGCAAAAAACCCAGGTCGACGAAATTGCCAACAGCACTCAGGCGCCCACATTCGCCAATACGGTGGAGGCGCTCGACCGCAGCGGCGAGCTGTTGAGCAAGGTGCTACCCGTGTTTTTCAGCATCCGCAGCGCCCACACCAACGACCAGGTGGAAAAGGTCGCCGAACAGGTGGTGCCCCTGCTGACCAAGCATCGCGACGACATCTACCTCAACGACAAGCTGTTCCAGCGAATCCGCGCCATTTACGAGCAACAGAAAGAGCTCTCCCTGACGGTGGAGCAGAAGACGCTGCTCGAGGACAACTACCAGCGGTTCGTCCGCGCCGGCGCCAATCTGGGCCAGGAGCAAAAGCTCGAGGCCCGCGCGATCAACGAGAAGCTGTCGGTGGCCTCGCTGAAGTTCAGCCAAAACATTCTCAAAGAGAACAACCGGTTCGAGATGGTGCTGGACAACAAAGCGGATCTGGCCGGACTGCCCCAGCGGGTGATCACCGGTGCCGAGATCGCCGCCAAAGAGCGGAATCACGAGGGCAAGTGGGTGTTCACACTGCACAAGCCGAGTCTGATTCCGTTTCTGCAGTACTCGGACAAGCGGGAGCTGCGGGAAAAGATGTTCAAAGGGTACATCGAGCGGGGCAATCACGGAGACGAGCTGGACAACAAAGGGCTGATCGCCGAGATCATCGCCTTGCGCCTGCGCAAAGCCAACCTCCTGGGGTACAAGACCTTTGCCGATTTTACGCTGGACCGCCGCATGGCCAAGACCGCCGATGCGGTGACCGAGCTGCTCGACGAGGTGTGGAAGCCCGCCCTGGCCGCCTCCAAGAAGGAGGCGAAGGCCCTGCAGAAGATGATCCGCAAGAGCGGCGAGAAATTCAAGCTCGAAGCCTGGGATTGGTGGTACTACACCGAAAAGCTGAGAAAAGCGAAGTATGCGCTCGATGAGAGTGAGCTGAGACCCTACTTCAAAATGGAGAACGTCCGCGACGGTGCGTTCGATCTGGCCGCCCGGTTGTACGGCATCAAATTCGTTCCCCGCACTGACCTGCCGGTTTACCATCCCGAGGTCACGACCTTTGAGGTGTTGGACGCGGACGGCTCCCACCTGGGGGTGTTCTATGTGGACTATTTTCCGCGGGCATCCAAACGAGGGGGCGCCTGGTGCGGTGGATTTCGCAGTCAGACCATCGAGAACGGCAAGCGCATTGCGCCGATCGTCACCAATGTGGGCAACTTCTCCAAGCCCACCGGGGACAAGCCGGCATTGCTCAGCATGGACGAGGTGGAGACCCTGTTCCACGAGTTCGGCCACGCCCTGCACAGCCTGTTTTCCAACGTGACCTATGACGGATTGCAGATCGAAACCGATTTCGTCGAGCTGCCTTCGCAGATCATGGAGAACTGGGCCTGGGAACCGGAGTTTCTCAAGACCTACGCCCGGCACTACGAGACCAACGAACCGATCCCCGAGGCCCTGATCGAGAAGATTCAAAAGAGCGACCGCTTCAACCAGGGGTTCATCACGCTCGAGTACCTCGCCGCCTGCTACCTGGACATGGCCTGGCACACCCTCGAGAAGCCGACCGAAGAGGATGTGATGAGCTTCGAGAACAAGGTGCTCAAAAAACTGGGATTGATCCCCGAGATCGTCACCCGCTACCGCAGCCCCTATTTCGCGCACATCTTCAGCGGTGCATTCTACGCAGCCGGATACTACAGCTACATCTGGTCCGCAGTGTTGGATGCGGACGCTTTCCAGGCGTTCAAGGAGACCGGTCTGTTCGACAAGACAGTGGCCGCCTCCTTCCGCGACAATGTGCTGAGCCGCGGCGGTTCCGAGGATCCGATGGCGCTCTACAAGCGGTTCCGCGGAGCCGCACCCAAGACCCGACCGCTCCTCGTGCGCAAGGGGTTCAAAAAGTAGCGTCACCGACTTTCGCCGACAGTTGCCCCAGGCGCCGACACCGGGCGGGCCTGGTTGGACAATAGTCACCGCTTGACTGACCGTTTCTACAAATCCCGATCGTTTTTTTCACAATCCCGGGGCATCGGTGGACCTCGGTTGGCCCCTATGCTAGGTTTCGCCCACATCGGAATTGTCAAGCAAACGAGGTGGATATGGCAAAATTAAACAGAAACACAAAGAGAGGTGGCCTCCTCGTCATCGTGCTCAGCTGTGCTATCGGGCTGTTGAGTTGCGACGATATGGACAACAAGGTGCTCTGCTACGAGCATTTCTTTGTCGACCAGGGATTGTCCGAGTGCATCTGCCGCAACGGCTGGCGCGTCGACGATCAGCCTTCGGTGCTCAATTGTCAAAATGTGCCGTGGATCGGCTCCTTTGATGATATCGAGTATCTGCCCAGCCTGGCGGTGCTCAACCTCAAGGGGGTTGCCCTGCCGGACCTGACACCGCTCCAGCAGTTGGCCCATCTGCAGACCCTGTGGCTGGCCTACGCCGAATTGCCCAACCTCACCGCGGTGATCAATCTTCCCCATTTGCGCACCCTGGGCCTGGTTCACATGGGGTTGACCGGGGCGACAGAACTTGCAGCGCTGACCAATCTGATCGCCTTGGATCTCGAGGGAAATGCCATCCTCGATGTCAGTCCGCTGGCCGCCCTCACCAACGTGAGGATGTTGAACCTGAGGAACAACACCCCCACTGAACAAGATGAAATGGGTGATTACGAAACCATGACCGGGCTCAATGGGCTCGTTTCGATGACCGCCTTGACCAGCGTCGACCTGAGGGGCAACCGGTTGGACTGCCAAGAGATCGACGCCCTGATCGCTGCCCGACCGACCCTGATGATCGACCGGGACCCGGGATGTGTCCCCCTGCCTGTGGCCAATCTCCAGGTCACCGACTTCGTGGTTCAATCGGTTGATTTTACCTACAACGGGCAGTTTACCATTTCTTGGAACGGGTCGACCGGTGCACATCACTACACCGTAGAGGTGGCCGAATCGCTGGAACAGTACCTCGCCGGCGAGCTGATTTGGAACACCGAAGTCGCTGCCGTGGCCGGTCAGACCGCGTACACCGCCGATGGGGAGCTCTCCTGGGATGTCTTCTCGGTACCGGATTTCGGCACCTTCAACCCGGTGTTTGTCGTCGTGGGGATCAACACCCCGGTCGACTGCACGAGCTACCAATGTTGGGATCAGGCGAGCGACAAGGTCTATCTCAACGCGACACCGACGGTTACGGTTGAGGAGGAATAACATGTCCAAGCGAATTTCAATTGTATGGCTGCTCATCGTCGTGCTCGCGCTGGGATGCTCCGATGTGGAAGAGGATCGGGGTGAATTGATCGCCGGGATTCCCTTTGCCGATCCGGTCCTCAAGGCGTGTCTGGTCGGTCATGGACTGGAACATGCGCTCGATGTGATGAGCATCGACTGCGAGATGCAGGCTATCGGCTCGCTCAACGGGCTGGAACACTTCAAAGATGTGGGCGAGCTGTTTCTCTCGAGGAACCAGATCGTCGACCTGACTCCCCTGTCCGATTTGTACGATGTGCGTCGGGTGTTCTTCGATGACAACCGCATCGTCCAACTCCAGGGACTGGCCAAAATGACGGACCTCGGTGAGGCATCTTTGGCCCGCAACGCAATCGTTGATCTCACCCCACTTGCCAGTTGCGAATCGTTGGGTTGGCTGGTTCTGGGGGACAACCAGATCAGCGACCTCACGCCGCTCGAGGGGCTGAACCTGCTGCAGACCCTGGCTGTGGAGAAGAACCAGATCAGCGACATCTCTCCCCTGTCCAAGCTCCCGGCGCTGCGCTACCTGGGGCTCTGGCAAAACCAGATCAGCGATCTCACCCCGTTGTCCAACAGTGCCAGCTTGATTCGGCTCAGCCTGTCCGAGAACCGGATCACCGATGTGGCACCGTTGAAGACACTGGTCAACCTGACCGACCTGGCCCTCGACTGGCAGTTCAACCAAGTCGAGCCGGGGGTCGTGCCCCAGCCCATTGTCGACGTGTCCCCCCTGGCGGCGATGGTCGAGCTGCGCACCCTCTACATCGACGGCAACCACATTACCAACGTGGCTTCGCTCACCGCCCTATCCAAGCTCCAGCTGCTATCCGTCTCCCACAACAAATTGACCGACGCGAGCCAGTTCGCCGGGTTCGCCAAGACCGAATACCTCCGCGTGCTCAACCTGGCGGGCAACGATCTGCGCACCGGTGTGACCACCCTGAGCAATCTTCAGCAGCTGGAAATCCTCGATCTGAGCGACAACCCGCGCATCCCCTGCGCCGATCTCGACGCGGTGGAAAAGGCGCTTGAGGGAGAAGTCCTGGTCCGGCCGGACACGTGCCATCAACCGATCGCCGTGCCCGGGGATTTACAGGTCGTGGTCCCCGGGAGCACCGTACAGCTCGACGGCAGCGGCAGCGGCACCGAACTGGACGAGCAGGGAAACGTGATCGGCCAGGACCAGATCATCAGCTATACCTGGACCCTAGAGGACAAACCGTTCGGCTCGACCGCAGCCCTGTCCAATCCCGCAATCGCCAATCCCACCTTTGTCGCCGATCTCGCCGGCCGTTATAAAATCGCGCTCGTCGTCAACGACGGCACCGGAGACAGTGAACCCGTCGAAATCGGTGTCATCGCCCAGGACTAGTCCTTCTAGGGCTCTCTAGCGCCGCTTCTTCTTGCGCTTGCGTTTTTTGCTGAGAATGTTGGCCAGGGATTTGGCCTGTTTTCGGATGGTGGCGCTCTTTCCTTTTTTGGCGTTGAACCTCAGCTGAGGCAGGGCGGCCTTGCCGATGTGATTGAGAATTAAGGAGCGGGCTTTGCGCCGAGTTTTGTTGCTGTTCAGGGCGTTGATCGCATTGCGGATCAGCGGCCTGCGTTTGCGGTAGCCGGAGTTGAGGCGAATCGCCTGCTGATACATATCGAGGGCGTCGGACCACCACATTTTCTCATAGTATTGGTTGCCCAACAGGTAGACGATATAAGGGCTGTTGGGGTTTTTTTGACGCAGCCTCACCAACCCGTCGATCGCCGCCTGTGTGCGCCCCTGTTCGATGAGTACCCGTACGTCGTCGAGGGTTTTGGCTGCCCGCGAGGTGTCCCCCTTGGGGGCCGGTTTCTGCTCGGTCGGCTCCACTTTTTCACGGGGTGGTTCCGCCGCGGTTCGGGCCTCCGATTTGGGCGGGTTCGCCTGGGCCGGCCTTTGCCCGGTGGTTTTCGCCTTTGTCTTAGGGGGTGATTTTGCTTGCCGTTTCTTTTTTTTCGCCGTTTTCGTAGGCTGCTCTTGCTCTGCCGATTGGGCCGCAGAGAACTGGGTGTAGGCCAACCAGCCGGCCACTCCGGTGAGGATCAGCATGATGAAGACGACCAGTCCGAACAACCTCCGACTCGACGACACGATCAATATCCGTCGAGGCTTTTGTGCGCCGGCTCGCTGGGGCAACACCTCGGAGGTGTCGACCGATTCCTGCAACAGGGTGGGATCGAGGTATTGGGGATCGATCTCACCGGCGTACTCCCCGTTTTCGGTTTGCGCTTCGGGAGTGGCGTCTAATGCCTCCAAAAAACTGTCCGCAGTGGGGTACCGGTCAGAGGGATTTTTACAGAGGGACTTGGCGATCACCGTCTCGAGCTCTTTGGAAAACGCCTTGGTGGGCTGCACCTCGTTGAGGCTGGGGGGAGTGGTCTCCCGATGGGCGCGCACCACCTCGAATGCCTCCTCTTGGGCAAACAGCTTGCGACCGGTCAGCAGCTCGAACAGCACCACGCCGATGGAGTAGAGATCGGCCCGTTCATCCACCTTGCTCCCGCGGGACTGCTCCGGCGACATATAGTGGGGGGTGCCGATCACCACCGAGGTCATCGATTGATAGGCCTGCTGACTCGCGTCGAGCAACTTGGCCAAACCGAAGTCGAAAATGCGAATGTGCTCCCCCATGCCGGTGGCCCGGGAGACCATGATGTTTTCGGGCTTGATATCCCGGTGGACGATGCCGTGGCTGTGGGCGTGTCCCACCGCGGCCAACAACTGGCGGGCGACCCGCAAAGAGCGGCCGACAGAGAACTTTTCAAGGGCTAGCAGGTCCTTGAGGGTCTCGCCGGTGACGTACTCCATCACGATGTAGGGCAGCCCGTCCACACCGAAATCGATCACCGAGACGCAGTAGGGATGAGACAACTTGCTCATCGCCTTGGCCTCGCGCTGAAACCGGCCCAGCAGCCGCTCGTTGGAGACGAAGAGCTCCTGGATGAACTTGATCGCCACGGCCTTGCCCAGCTCCACGTGCTCGCCGCGGTAGACGATGCCCATCCCTCCAGAGGCGATGCGCTTGATGATGCGATACCGCTCGTTCAACATCGTGCCGATACGCGAGTCCTCTACGACAATACTCAAATGCGCCTCGATTCCCTCTCACTAGCAAAGCTAGCATTCATTTCGGTGGTGTGCCTATGACGCACCGACCAGATACTAGCTATCATAGCTGGTTGGCCCCGGGCAAATGGCGTTTTCCTGCTGTTTCGCTGAAGATGGACTTTTACAGCTCTCTTCCAACAGCGAGTTGACCCGGAGCGCCATTTCGCGCATTATCGCCGGCGCTGTGTCACTTCCCCCACCAGTTTGTTTCCGTTTTATTGCTGTCTGCCTGCTAAGCGCGATCGCCTGCGCCGAGCCCCCACCGGAGGTGACCCGGGAAATCGGTGTCAGTACCCTTGTGCTCACCCTGCCCCAGCGCTTCGGGCAGCCGCACCGACCACCGGTCGAGTTCGATCACCCGGCCCACGTGGAGGCCATTCACCCCCGCAGCTGCGACACCTGTCACCGCCCCGGCGGCAGCTGGCAGATCCCCCTGGCCCAGGGGGCCGATGATGCCGAGACGGCGATGAACGCCTACCATACGCTTTGTCTGGGCTGTCACAAAAAGGTCTACGGGCCGGTCACCTGCGCCTCTTGCCACGTGAGGGGAAGACGTTGGAAGTCGGCACCACCGGCCAAGGCATTCGGTGAGCAGCTGCACGACCGTCATATCACCGCGTTGGACGAGGCCTGCGATCGGTGCCATCACGTCTACGACACTGAAGCCAAAAAACTCGTACACGAACCCGGCGCCGAAGCGGCCTGCGCCGACTGCCACCCCAAGATCGCTACCGAATCGGCCATCGCACTCAAAGACGCGGTCCACCGCACCTGCGTCAATTGCCATTTGCAGCGTCACAAAAACAACAAAACCACCGGCAACGAAATCAGCTGCATCGCCTGCCATACCCCGTAGCCGGGGGCTTCGTGCATTATGCGGGTTAGTGGGCTCGGTTACCCCTGGAACGCAAATCCAAACGGTTCGAAAGTCTACTTGTCCAGCCACTCCCGGTAGAGCTCGGGGCGGCGGTGCTTGAGGAACAGTTGACGGGCGTGGGAGCGCTCCACTTCCCCCAGGTCGAGATCGGCATAGAGAATCTGCTCTTTGCCCTTGGCCGCCCGGGCCAGAACAGCTCCGTTGGGCGCGCAGACGAACGACTCACCGGCGAACTCCAGCCGCTCTTCCATCCCCACCCGGTTGCACAGGGCGGCGTAGTAGCCGTTCTGAAAAGCGGCGACCCGGATTTCGGCTTCGTACAATCCCTTGGGCCACTCGTCGATGCCGCCGGCCTGAGGCACGATGATCAGGTCGGGGTGCTTGAGCCCCAGCGCGCGCATGTATTCGGGAAAATGGCGGTCGTAACAGATGGCCACGCCGAGGGTGCCGAAGCGGGTCTTGAACACGGGCGCTTCGGTGTCGCCGGGGGCGTAGTACCCCTGCTCGTGAAAACAGTGGTAGTCGGTGATGTGAATCATCCGCGTTCGACCCAACAGCTCGCCGTCCGCATCAATCACCGGAGAGGTGTCAAAGCACTGGTCCCCGCATCGCTCGAACAGGTTGAGCACCACCACCACTCCCAGCTTACGGGCCCGGGACATGAAGCGCTCGGTGATCGGACCGGGCACGGTCTCGGCCAGCTTCTCGTAGCCCGGCTTGGCGCGAAACTGGGGATAGAACCGCTCAAAGGCGAGCTCGGCAAAACAGACCACATTCGCGCCGTTTTCCGCTGCGGTATCGAGCGCCTCAAGCCCGCGCTTGATATTGTCCTGCCTGTCATGTCCGGCTTTTTGTTGAACGAGAGCGATGCGCATCCAATCCTCCCCTCCGTGAACACAACCTCTGAATGATGATCTGCATCACTACCACTGGTTTGCCAAGTATTTATTCGATTTTTTTGGAATTGTGCGGTGCGGTAAACCCTGGATAAGCCAAGTCTTGGGGACCGGCGTGTGCAACGTTACCTGTAACGTGCAATCGAGCTCAGCTGCAACTCGTCGATATATCTTGTCCTATTCAACCATTGCCGCGATTGCCCCGTTACCTCTGGGCAAATAAGGTTACGCCGGTTTCGTCCGGGATAGCGGGCGACTTCTGACTGACAATGTGTCGGTATCACAGGAACCGACGGTCCTCGGTCCCCAAATTTCGGTCCTTTTTTTTCATTGGACAATTTGCACAAATGTCGATTCGAATGCCCGCGCTCGTCGCAGCGCCGTTGGTACAGATGGTGCACTAATCTGATGGGTTCTCAGCGCTAGCTGGACTGGGACTCGAAAAGAAAGGACTTACCAATGACTAAGCGACGAAATTCTTTGGATGTGATCGGCGGGATTGTTTTTATCTGCTGCCTCTTTGCTGCGGAAATCGCAGCGGGGTCACCGGGACGCTTAGAAGTGGAACTGGGAATTACCGGTCCGCCGGTTCCCAATGAGGTGACGGTGATGTTTCCCACAATCACCGTCGCCGGAGAGACATTCAATTTTGTCCGGGCCAGGCTTCCGCTTGTCGGACCTCTAAATACACCGTTCGGTGTGAAATTCCTCTACGCCGTTGATGCTGACAATGCCGTCCAAGTCACCGGGGCGACGACCGAGTTTTTTGCGTCCCATCCCGATCAATGGGATCGGCTCCTGCTATTCAACGAATTTGGAACTCAGCCGATCGAATTCAATTCCCTGCGCGTTACGTTTATCCCGCGAAACAATAAAACCAATGCGTTTTTGCAGGCCGGGAACCTGGTTCGCACACCTGGAACCGGAGACACCCCCACCCTCGCACCGGCTATCCTCCCCTGCGAAGCGGATGGCACGACTCACATTCCGCTTCCCGGCGGTATGGGGGTACTCAATGAACCGCCAATTTCATATCGATTGGGCAATCTGATCAGAGAACGGCGGGAACGCATCGCCGAGTGCGTCTTGGAAGCGGCGTATAAACGTAGAACAGGGAATACGATTGACATCGACTTCAACAATCTACCGCTGTCCATTCGCGAGGCGGCCTATGACATGGGGCAATACGGCCGATCAAAATACCGTCAAAAATCCCCGGGGTTTTCACCGACGGGTCTGTGTTCAACGTACCAAAAGTACTTTCAGCTCAACTATACCGATCACTTTGCTGAAGACTTCCCCGCCCCATTCCCTTATCATGAAGACTATCTGGACGCTGTCCAAAAAGGAACCGAGTACTGGCGATGCTATTCCGATGGCGGCGATTCCCACGCGGAATGCCGTTCCGGCTACTTCAACTATCCATATCCGTCCGGCACGAGTTATCGCTGGAATGAAGCGGTGCTCAGTCAGCGAACGTTGGCCCGTATCAAACTAACGTCTCTTGGATCCAACAGTGGTGGGATGTCGATCCTCGGTTATCCGGTCGTGAAGATAGAGCATCCCCAAAACTCGCCCGAATCCCCGATTCCGACAATGGGCGGTTGGTGGGAAGATACTGCTCAATCGTATGTCCCCAAACCGGGTGATATGCTGTGGCGCTATAGCCGATGCACCTACAGCATGCATGCGATGACGCTGGTCGATACGCCGCAGATTGTCAATGGAGCACTAACCGCCACGGTTTTCGAAAATGTTGGATTATGGGCAAACTTCCATCCCCGGCAGGGGCTCAACATCGGGTCACTGCTTCCGCCGGTTTTTGAGAACGGCACCGAGTGGGACACAAATGGGGATGGCGATATTGACGATGAAGAGATTTATGAATGTGTTCAGTCATCCCACTCTGGCCGTTGGATGTGTCCCGAACAGGCAGATCAGGCGACCGGTGAGCCTAGATTGGTCTGGAATGATTATCTCAAAAAGTGGGTGGTACAGCGGTGCGAGTCAGCGCTTCTTACTACACCGGATACCCGCCAATATCTCTACTTCATCGGGGAGACCTTTCATCCTGAAGAGTGGTTTGTTTCCTATGGCGGGGTTGAGACATTGCATCGGATTGGCCACGGGATTCTCGCGACGCCAATCGATCCGATACTGAAAAATACGGTGAGCTCACCCATCCGAGAAAACCCGACATTCGATCAGTTGCGCTTGGTGGATCTCAATGGGGACGATCAAGACGATGTCCTGTGGCGCCGCGACAACGGAGAACTATTGGTCAGCGCCAGCTGCGAAGGGGAGCAGGCGTGCCAGCAAATCGTGCAGGATCACCTGGTCTCCGACCCGGACTACGTGGGCTGGACATCACTGGGGACCTATCCCGGTATGGACTTGGTCTATCGCAATGAAAACAAAGGGGTGATCAGTTTCGGCGATTTCGGCACCAGCGCGGCCGATGCAACCCCTGACGGTCGCATCGATCTGCTCAAGACGTGGAAGAATTCGGCCAATCAAATTGTCTTCAGCGTTCTGTTCAATACGCCCAGCGGGTTTAACGAAGAGATCATCAGCGCCTATTCGACCAATCTCTCCCTCTCCACGTTCAATACCAACATGCGTGTGGGAGATTTCAATGGGGATGGGGTATCCGATATCCTCAAGAAGGTCGACGACCGCTGGCGCGTTCGTTGGAGTGGGAGGGGATCCAATTGGCCAACCCTGCGCACCGGCGTTCCGCAAAGCCTGGGCTATTTCTATCCCGTTCACAATTTCGGCGGCAATGGAAGGACGGCAATGCTCAAGGTGTCCTCGTTACCAGACGGTCGCGCCAATATCTGGTACACCACCCTCGAGAGCAACCGCATGGGTCCCTGGAGGCTACTGCTGACCACACAGGTGAGTGTTGATCGGCACAAAATGGCCTTCGGCAGATTCAACGCCGACAACATGGTGGACCTGTTCACGCAGCGGACCAATTACGGGAAGACCACCTGGGAAGTGTATGCCTCCAATTCGATCGGCGTCTACGTGCACTACACACTCAATCCGGATGCCAAACCCATTTCCCAGTTGAAATTCGGTGACATGGACGGCGACGGCATCACCGACGTGTTTGCCTACCACAAGGACTTCTATCGCGGTATCCTTTAGCTTAACCCGCTCCCTAAACAATCGGTTGCAAGCGCCGGTCCGGCATCACTATTGTACATCGACCGTATAAAAACCGTCCGGTGCGGTTCTGGGCAGGGCTTCTCGGCGGCCCGATTTGTCGGCGGCCGTAAGGTAG
>JANQET010000179.1 GCA_028278265.1 Myxococcota bacterium | reverse complement strand
TCGTCGTTTACATAGTTCACTATGCGCTCTCCTCGCGCCTTGCCATAATGTCCGCTTGTCACCTCTCATCTCCAACCTATTTTTGAGTCAGTCCTAAGGAGTCAGTTGTCTCTGAGCAGACTGAGTTGAGGGCAAACCGGTCCTTGTCTCCTGCGATACGCTGATGATTTTTTTTACATAGTTCGTACATGTTTTTTTTAGCGATTGATCCGCACAGAGTGGACATAGTACTTTATTTTTAATGAAAGCGAGACTGGTCATTCTCTCGACGTTTGTTGAAAAGCTCCTCGCTTTTGGAGAGAGTCAAGGGCTCGACGCTCAGAAAATGAAGTCCGCGGCCCGACTAAATGCCCACACGGATTTCACCGCTGAGAGCTGGATCTCCATCGACAATTCGATGAAACTCTGGGAATACCTGGTTCGCCAGCTGGACGATCCGGGTGTGCCCATCCACGTCGCCAAGACCTCCACCATGGAGGACTACCAGGCCCTGGGGCTTTTCGCATCGGTGTGTCGAGATCTATCCGAGGTGATGAATCGATTTCGCCGACACACCAACTTCTACACCAATTCGGGGAGCTGGGACGTGCGCAACGATGGCGCAGAGACGACCTTGATTTGGCGTCGCGACTTGCCGCTCGACATCGGGCATCGGGTGGCCAACGAAAACGGTTTGGCTGAAGTCGTTAACACGGCACGTCAGCTGGCTGGCCCCAGCTTCAATCCGACCCGCGTCACGTTTCGTCACCGGGCGCCGCGGTCAATTGAAGCCCACCAAGCCTATTTCAACGCCCTTATTCTGTTCGATAGCGTTATCGACAGCATCTCGTTTTCGAGTGAATGGCTATCAGTGCCTATGTCTCAGTCCAACCCGGCAGTTGTCGCCTTCCTGGACAAGTACCTAGGTGAGATCATCACTCATCTCGAAGATCCGTCTTGCTGGTCTAACAGGGTACGTGAAATGATCCTCAAAGAGCTGCCGTCCGGTGTCTTTTCCGCGGCAGTGATTGCCAAAAAGCTGGCCCTCAGCGAGCGCAGTCTACGCCGCTATTTATCGGCCGAGGGGGCTACCTTTCGCGCACTGCTGGCGAATGTTCGGCATGAGCGCGCAGAATACCTCCTCCAGGAAACCAGTATCCCGATCAGTGAAATCGCCTTCATGCTCGGATACTCGGATATCACATCGTTTTCCAGAGCCTTCCGGCGACAGGCTGGTCTGTCTCCACGAGAAGTGCGCCAGAGAAATTTGTAAGGGGCCGGCCGGTTGCCCGCGCTATTTTCTTTGCGGCTGCATTTGAACCGTTTCCATCATTCTGTTGGCCGGAAGTGACATTGTGGGTTCTCGAAAAAGTTCGAAACTGCCGGCCGGAAATGCTAAGAAAATGGCTGAGATGGCCAAGTAGAGGATCGAAAACGAGACTAGGCTTTGTCTCAAAAGTCCGGACCGAGCCAGATGCTCAGCGGGGCGACCAGGGCAAGACGCGAGGGCGAAGGCATACGCGATGTATTTCAAGCCCCGAGCAACGCAGAACTGGTTGTTCCGTGGAGTATCTGGCGATGGGAGAACTTTTGAGACAGAGCCCAGCATGCTGCGGTATTTCGTATAACAAAGGACAGGTCTAATGAATCAAATAATATGCACAGTGACCTTGGCTGGGTTGATGATCCCGTTCGAAGTGCTCTCCCAAGCGGCCGGCTCTCTCGAAGATTCCCCGGATGCGGGACAGGAGGAGCACATCGCATCATCCGCTGACGCAGGGCCCGAGACGCCCGAGACCACAGCTGAAACGATCGATTACTTCGCCCGGGACACACTGCGGATAAACGCCGTGGTGTGCCCGTTCAAATCGAAAATCGACTACAAGCCCGGGGAACTGGCGTGCGGGCTATTGCAGGTGCCCGAGAACCGCGAGGATCCCAATTCGCGGTTTACCGAGCTCCACTTTGTAAAAATCAGTTCTACCTGGGACGAGGAGACGGCCGCTGACGACGATAAATCAGGGCTCGCCCCGGGGAAGCGAAAGGACCCGGTGGTCTATCTCACCGGCGGCCCTGGTGTAAAAGTCGCCTACTACTTGAAAAGGCTCAAAAAGCACAAGATTCTCAAGCACCGCGATCTGTACGTCTTGGAACAGCGAGGCGTGGGGTTTTCCGGCGATTTCTGCCCGTTTTTCAGCACGCGTAAGCCCGAAGCCGCCGACGTCAAGACCTTTGAAGCGCATCTCAAAGCCGGGCTCCAGGATGGAATTGACTGCACGGCCAACGCCAAAGCGGCCGGCGTGGATTTGACCGGCTACAACAGCATCGAGAATGCGCGCGATGTCAAAGCCCTGC
Source organism: Myxococcota bacterium (assembly GCA_028278265.1). GTDB lineage: Bacteria > Myxococcota_A > Polyangia > JAAYKL01 > JAAYKL01 > JANQET01. The sequence goes on along the minus strand of JANQET010000179.1, from coordinate 10,715 downwards.
GGCGCGCCCTGGGCATTGAGAAATGGAATGTATGGGGAATCTCCTACGGCTCGTTCCTCGGTCAGGCCTACCTCAAACAAGACCCCGAGGGCATCCGGGCCGCCGTGCTCGATGCCATTGTTCCGTTGAATGTGCGGGACGATCCCGCCATGTGGCGCACGGTCAAGTGGTACATTCGGGACCTGGAGAAGCTCGATGAGATCTGCCGAACCCAGCCCGCCTGCGCCGATCGATACCCGAATCTGGCCGATCGCATCCGGCGGGCGGTAAAGAGCGTCAGTGGCAATCCCATTGTCGTAGAGGTAGAAGACAAGGAGGCCTATCCCTCTGGAAAAGCTCGTTTTTTTACGGACTTGACGGCGTTTTTACCCTTTTATTTTCTCTATGAGCAATCGGCCTATCCGTGGCTTCCCGGCGCTATTTATACCTTTGCGGAAGCGGTTGAGAACCGGGACGAGACCTTGTTCAAGGCCCTGGCGCTAGTGGGCGGACAGGTTATGGACATGAGCGACGGAATGGCCATGGCCATCTATTGCCTCGACGGGGACTCCCTGGCCCAGGTCGCCGCTGCCGAGCTCGATTTTAAAGAGTATCCGATCCTTTCGGCGGCGGCGGGCACACTGGAATCCTACGAGCGGCGTGTTCAGCGCTGCATCGAGATGGGCATGGCGCCAAGAAACGCCGAGGAGTACGCGCCGGTAGAGACCGACATCCCGACCCTAATCGTCGAAGGTGAGATGGATCCGATCACCCCGCCGCCGCCGGCCAAGGCCATCGTGCCCGGTTTCAAAAACGGCACCTATGTGGAATTCCCTTATGCTGGTCACGGTCCGACCCGATCGGTGGAGTGCGCCGGCGACATGCTGAACAAGTTCTTCGACAAACCGACTGACAAACCGGATCTCAGCTGTGTCGAGGAGATGGAACCGCCCCAATTCTACGCCCCCCTTTTCACTACCTCAGTGGGTCCGCGCCTGATGGGCATGGCGTTGGAAGACAAGAAGTTGCTGGTTGGCCCAGGCCTGTGGGCAGGTCTGAGTTTCCTCGTCTCGCTGCTCGCCTTTTTCGTGCTGACGATAGCGCCCGTCGGCCGCCGAATCGATAAACGCGAAGCGCCTGCGACCTCCTGGGCGCGTCCGGCGGTCTGGCTGGCCGCGGTCTTCGCCGTCCTCTCCGTGGGGATACTCGCCGGTGCGATGGCGGTGACCTATGAGGCATCGCCCGGACTGCTCCTGTTCGGCCTGGTGTCGTGGGCCAGATTGGGCGCCATCGCCAGCCTGCTCTCCGGTCTTCTGGGCATTGCGGGGGTGGTGCTGACCGTAAGGGCGCAGATCAGGCAGAAGCTGCCAGTCGGGACCCTGTTGGGATTTCTGCTCACCGGATTGGGAACCGCCAGCCTCAGTGCCTTTTTGGTCACTTTCGATTTGGGGGTGTTCTAAGACTCGAAATACCGGCCGGCTAAGCAGATCGCGCTGTCAGCCGAGGGGTGGGGAGATCATTGTGCGCGTTGTTCCAACCGCTCAAACCACACTGCAAACTGCTTGCTCGATATGCGGCCGTCTTGCCCGGCCGCCTCAATCGCTTGGCGGATCAAATCGGTCGGCACCGCCGATCGTATTGCCTGTCGGATGGCCACTACCGGTGTAACGATTGGAATTCCCTCGTGCCGACCAATCTCGTTTGTGTCCAATCGCTCATGATAGAGCACATAGGGTTCGGCCCCCTTGCGACGGGGACGGTAGCTCATCGGCAGGGTCAGATGGATTTTGGCGGGATCGATATCGCACAGCTCATGGAGCTCGAGCGCCGTCTCATGGCTCAGCACCCCCTTGCCCGATGGCCACAGGGTCGCCAGCATGTACGCATCGAGGGGTGATGCCGGGACTTGTCGAAACCGATAAATCCCGTGTCCCTTCTTTTCAATCTTGCCGCTACCGTACCATCGCCTGAGACGGGCCGGGTCAGCCCCCATGTCGCGAATATTGGAAAAAGTGATGAATCCATACTGATTCACTGCAACTTCAAAGGCCTCTTCCCATACACGACCGGGCATGGCAATAGCGTACCAAAAAGGAACGGTATTGCAAGGGAGTCTCCTGGCCGGTTTATCCGCTGTCGGTCACGATGCGGGTCTCGACAGCGCCGTGCTCGACCGGCGTAGTGCACCACAAGGGCCATTTGGAACCGCACGCTCAAAGGCGGATTGACGAATCCGTACCTGGAGTGGCAAAAGTGTTGCAGATACCAACCGAGTCCCTTACCAGGACCGGTGAGCCCTGCACGCCGGGGCGACGAGAATGACACATTTGGCGATCAGTCCATGGATAGGGAAATGACTGGCATCTACATCTTGCATCGGGGAGTCGATGGGCTGGCCGACCCGACGAGCCCTGCCCTGCTCAGCAATGCTGCGCCCGGTTGGGCCCTGGACATTGACCGATTTGGCCCTGGATCCTCGGTCAGCGAGCCGGTAGCGACGCACCATCGGCCCAGCTGCCTGATCGCAGGACCGTGCAGCTCCGCGCTCGATGTGGCCTGGCATCTCTCACAGCGCAACACCCTGCTGGACTGGGATTCGGTGCTGACCCTCTCCCAGCAAGCCGGCCGCGGGCAGTTCGGTCGCGACTGGCACTCGCCCGCAGGCAACCTCTACGCCGCTTGGCAGCTGGCAACGCCGCCGGCTCGGTTTGAAGAAATGCTCCCTATATTACTGGGCTCGGTCATCTCCACCACACTCGTCGAACTGGGTTGGCATTGTCGGTTGAAATGGCCCAATGACTTGATCATCAACGACAAAAAGGTGGGCGGCATCCTCGTGGAGAACCGAAGCGGGGTTACCCTCGCCGGCATCGGGATCAATCTGACGTCAGCACCGGAAGCTGACATCCTGCGGGAGCAACACGCGGCGCCGGCCGGATGTCTGGGATCCCTGGGGGATACCCATACCCCGCTGGCCCTGTGGCTTCAGCTGACATCGCGAGGGTGTCGCCAGCTGATTGAGCTCTTCGAGCAAAAAAGCGAGCAGCGCGTTTTGCAGCAGGTCACCCAATCGATGGCCTATCTGGGAGAACCGGTGATGGTATCTGACTATCGGGGAGGATCGTTCGAGGCGAAGATTGTCGGACTGAGCCCCACTGGTGGGTTGAAAGTGCAGACAGAAGGTGGCTTAAAAGAGATCCGTTCGGGGAGCATCTCTCTCCCCATGGAACGGTTTAAACATGGAGAGACAGACTTATGAAGAGAAAGACATTCAAAGAGGTTGCAGCCGAGCTCAAGGGCAAACGCATTCTGGTAGCCAACCGCGGGATTCCGGCTCGGCGAATCGTGCGCTCGATCCGCGAGTTCCCCGGAGCGATTCCGGTGGTGACGGCGACAGATGTGGACAAAACCGCCCCTTTTATCTCCGGCGCCCAGGAGTTGATGCTGCTGGGCGACAATCCCCGGGCGTATCTCAATATTGACCGCATCATCCAACTGGCCAAGGCCCGCAACATCGAGGCGATTCATCCCGGTTGGGGCTTTGCCTCCGAAGATGCGACCTACCCGGAAAAATGCCGGCAGGCGGGGATAAAATTCATCGGGCCGGATGCGGAAACGATGCAGTTGCTGGGCAACAAAGTACAGGTTCGCCGCGTGGCCAAGGAGCTCGATATACCGACGGTACCGGGATCAGAAGGCGCCGTGGACGTGGAGCAGGCCAAGGAGATTGCCCAGCAGATCGGGTTTCCGATCATGCTCAAGGCTGAGGGCGGCGGCGGCGGTCGCGGCATCTACGAAATCTACAATGAAGAGGATCTGGCCGGCGCATTCGAAAAGGCGTCAGCCCTGGCCCAATCCTCATTCGGCAATCCGAGCCTGTTCGTCGAAAAACTGCTCACCTCGGTGAGACACATCGAAATTCAGGTGGTGGCCGACCATCACGGCAACGTATTTGCCTTTGACGAGCGGGATTGTTCCATTCAGCGCAACCACCAAAAGCTGGTCGAAATCACCCCCTCCCCCTGGCAGGGAATGACCGCCACCCTCAGAGCAAAGCTCAAGCAATATTCGCGGGAGCTGATCCGCCATGTGGGTTACGCCTCGTTGGCCACGGTGGAGTTTCTGATCGATGCCAACGGCACTCCCTACCTGATTGAAGTGAACACGCGACTGCAGGTGGAACACGGCATCACCGAGTGCCGCTACGGCATCGACTTGGTCGAAGAGCAAATCGCCATCGCTTTCGGCGCCCGGTTGCGGTTCAACGAGGAGTCGCTGACCCCGCTACACTTTGCGATGCAAACCCGGATCAACTGCGAAGATCCGCAAGTTGATTTCTCCCCCAACAGCGGCCGGATCACGCGCTATATCTCCCCCGGTGGGCCCGGCATCCGGCTCGACTCCTGCATCGCCTCGGGCTACCAGTTTCCCGCGCAGTACGACTCGGCTGCAGCGCTGCTGATCGCCTACGGCCGTTCTTGGCCCAAGGTAATAGGCATCCTGACCCGGGCACTCACCGAGTACCTGATCGGCGGGATCAAGACGACGGTCCCGTTTCACCGCCAGATCTTCAACAGCCCGGAGTTTCGCTCCGGCGAATTCGACACCCGGTTCATTCAGCGCAACCCGCATCTCGTGGTGTACAAAGATCACGAACCCGAAGCGCTGCGTCTCAGCCGGTTGGTGGCGGTGATCTCGGCCAAGGGGTACAACCCGTTTGTGGCGCTCGGTCAGTATCGCGGGCGCAGTGACTATCGCCTCGGCCGGTTTGAGCCGGTCATTCCTGAGCTGAAGCCCAACGGCAAGCCCGCGGTGCCCCGCAAGGACCGCACCGCCCTGTTGGACCACGTCCGCGAATCGGGTAAAATCCATTTCACCGACACGACCACGCGGGACGTGACCCAGTCCAACAGCGGCAACCGCTTTCGCCTGGCCGAGGACATGGTGATCGGTCCCCATCTGGATCACTGCGGACTCTTCTCAATTGAAAACGGCGGCGGCGCCCACTTCCACGTGGCCATGCTGGCCAACCAGACCTACCCGTTCAACGAGGCCAACCAGTGGAACCGCTTTGCCCCGCGAACGCCCAAACAAATTCTCGTGCGCTCGACCAATCTGCTCGGTTACAAACCCCAGCCCAGAAATCTGATGGAGCTGACCGGTGAGCTGATCTGCAAACATTACGATGTGATTCGCTGCTTTGATTTCCTTAATCATATCGAAAACATGCGCCCTCTGGCCGAGGTGGTACTGAGCTCCCATAAAAATGTGTTCGAACCGGCGATATCCCTCTCCTGGGCCCAGGGGTTCGATGTGCCGCACTACCTGACCGTGCTCGACGAGATCGTCAAATTGGTGGCCAGCGTCAGCGGATTGAGTCGCAAAAAAGCCACAGAGATATTTGTCCTGGGCCTCAAGGACATGGCCGGGGTTTGTCCACCGGCATTCATCGCCGAGCTGATTCGCACAATTCGCAAAAAATACCCCCGCTTGGTCCTCCACTACCACCGTCACTACACCGACGGGCTGTTCATCCCGGCGGTCGGCGCTGCAGCCGAAGCCGGGGCCCATATCATCGACGCCGCGCTAGGGGCGGCGGTGCGCTGGTACGGTCAGGGGGATCTGTTGGCCACGGCCGCCTATATCGAAGACACCCTGGGGCTCGAAACTGTGCTCGACAAAGAGATGGTGGGGCAGTGCAATTTCGTACTCAAACAGATAATGCCCTTCTACGATCGATACACTGCCCCCTATTTTCAAGGAACCGACTACAGCGTGGTAGAACACGGCATGCCCGGCGGTGCCACCTCGTCGTGTCAGGAAGGTGCGATGAAGCAAGGCTACATCCGCCTGTTGCCCTACATGCTTCGCTTTCTCGCCGGCACCCGCAAAATCGTGCGCTACCACGATGTTACTCCGGGATCGCAAATCACCTGGAACACGGCCTTTTTGGGGGTCACCAACGCGTTCAAAGAGGGCGGGGAGCGGCAGGTCAGGCACTATCTCGAGGTGCTCGAGACGGTGGTCGAAACACCGGAAAACGAGCTGAGTGAAAGAATGAAAAAAGAGCGCCTGACCCTCTATCGAGAGAGCAATGACTCGTTCAGGAACCTGCTGTTGGGACGCTTCGGCCGCCTGCCCCTCGGCTTTCCACCGGATTGGGTCTACGAGAGTGCATTCGGTCCGGAATATCGAGAGGCCATCGCCCAGCGCACCGAAGAGTCCCCATTGCTCGAGCTCACCGACATCAACATCGCCCAAGAGCGGGAGGATCTGAAAACCCAGCTGAGGCGCGAGCCATTGGATGAGGAGCTGGTGATGTACCTCAACCATCCCAGCGACGCGCTCAGCACGATGAAATTCCGACAGGAGTTCGGCAATCCCAATCGACTCCCGCTGGACATCTGGTTCGAGGGCCTCGAGCCCAAGCAGGACCTGCGACTCAACGACAGCGACGGCAAGCCGCACCTGATCACCATCCTCAACATCGCCGACCCGGACGAGCAGGGGATGAGCACGGTGCGCTATGTGCTGGACGACGAGACATTCACCTATGATGTGAAGGTGGCTGAGGCCACCGGGACCAAGGTGGATACGATGGAGATGGCGGATCCGGACGATCCCCTGCAGGTGGCCAGTCCCAGCAACGGGGATTTGTGGGTGGTGTATGTCCAGCCGGGCGATGTGGTCAAACAGGGGGACGAGCTCTTCAACATCTCGATCATGAAGCAGGAAAAATCGATCGTCGCCCCGGCGGATGGCGCGGTCAAACGGGTGCTCAAGTCAGCCCAGTTCAAAGAGGACAAGCGCATGGTGCCGGTGCGGGAAGGGGAGCTGATCGTGGAGCTCGGCGCGGTGGAGAACAGTTGTGCCGCCTGTCATGCACCGGTCAGCGACGCCGACTTTCGCTTCTGTCCCAAATGTGGCGCCGAACTGCCTGAAATAGACGAATAGCGGTCGACGAGACAACGCCAATACTCGGGGGCTAGAACAGTTGCCGAACGAGGTCTAACAGCCCCACTTTGAATTGCCGGCCCAAAGCCCTGCAACCGCAGCTGCCGTCATCGTCCGAAGCGTCGTTGTCGTCGTCATCATCTGTGTCTGCGTCTCCGTCGATGTCACTGTCCCCGTCGCCATCGCCGTCCCCATCCCCGTCCGCATCACCATCCGCATCGCTGTCCGCGTCGTTGTCGCTGTCCGTGTCCCCATCCCCATCACTATCGGTGTCCCCGTCGGTATCCCCGTCGCTGTCACTGTCGCTGTCGCTGTCACCGCCGCTCTCCACGGTGACGTCGTGGCTCACCGTGTCGGTGGTGTTGTCGTCGCTTTCCACGGTCAGCGTCACGGTGTAGGTGCCGGCCTCTTGGTAGGTGTGGCTCGGGTCGGTCTCGTCCGAGGTTTGGCCGTCGCCGAAATCCCACTCGTTGGCCGCAATGGCGCAGTGGATACACTGGCTCTCGTTGGTGAACTCTACCGTCGGATCCCCTTCGTGGCTGAACTCGGCGATTACCGCCGAGGTGAACAGATCGGTCTCCCAAAATCCGCGGCCGTAGGTGGCGGCGCGCAGCTTGGCCGGCTCACCGTAGAAGATTTCGAGCTCGAGGATCATCGCATTGGGCAAGTTCTTGAAAAACGGGACCCAATCGTCGATGGTGTTGTCCCGGTAATAGACGCCCGCATCCATGCCCACGTAGATTCCCTGGGAATCCCGGTCGTCGAAATAGAGGGTGTTGGCCGGAAGATTGGGCAGACTGCCCGAGATGTTGGTCCAGCTGTCCCCCGCATCGTCCGAAAGAAAGACTTTGTTCCCGTCGGCATATCCCGAAACCGAGAGCCCCACCAGGCTTTCGTCGTTGGGGTTGACGTGGATGTAGGTAACGTACTCCCCGGGCAGCCCGGCGCTGACCTCGTCCCATGAGCTGCCGCCGTTCTTGGTCCGCCAGACCCTGCCTTCCATCGCCGCGTAGAGATAGTCGGGATTGGAGGTGGCAACGGCGATGGCGTTGCCGCAGTTTCTCACAATTTGTGCTGAGCCGCCGCAGCTGCTGCCGTCACCGGGGAAATCGAACAGGGTCTGCCAGCTGCCCATGCCGTTTGTGGTTTTGACGATTCGATCATTGGCCACCCAGAGGGTGTCGGCATCGGTAGGGTGCATCACGTATGGGGTAATCCAGCGCCCTGCTCCGGGTTGGGTGATGCTGCCGCTGGATTTGGTAAAGGACCCATTTTGCATGGTGTAATAAATAACACTGTCATTGGCGTGGGAGATGATGGTCTCCATGCCGTCTGCGCCCACGCGGTCGTCCCAGGTGCCGTTGTCGATAACACCTGATCCGTTGTCCTGGGCTCCGGCGGAGATGCGGGTGCCGTCCCGCTGGGAATTGGAGAAGCGGAAGAATTGGCGGATGTTGATATTCTTGGTCAAGAGGTTCCAACTGCCGTTGCGGTAAATCGAAGCATGGCCGTCGCAGCCCATATAGAGCACGTCATCGACAAACATCATTTCGTGGATATCCACGTGGCAGCCGCCCTGGTTGCCCGAAAAACTCTGACCGCCGTTGGTCGAGCGATAGAGCTGAACCGCACCGGCGTGCACGTGGCTGGGGTTGGTCTGGGAGACGGCAAGGGTCATGTCGTACCAGCATTGATAATCCCCTCCCGGCCAGCCGCCGAGATTGGAGAATGAATCGCCCCCATTGGTCGATTTCTTGATACCCCCATAGGCCGACGCGACCCAAACACTGTTCGGCTCAGCAGGCGTGACGGCAATTTGGGTCCGGCCGGTTGTCGATACCGAGAGCTTGTTCCAAGTCACCCCACTGTCGGTGGTTTTGTAGACATCGGTGGTCTCTTGATCATTGGGGGGGCGGTAGACATGGGTGCAGGTGTAGGCCACCTGGGGATCGTCCGGCTTGAAAACGAAGTCATCCATGCTGCCGTCGAGCACCTTGTCCCAGTTCTCCCCTGCGTCGGTGGTGCGATAGAGGCCTTTCGATGTGGCAGCAATCATCGTGTCGGGCTCGCCCGGCTTCATCTTCATATCGCGGCAGTACGCCACTTCGGATTGGTCAAAGGTCAGTCCGGTAGGGATCCAGTTGGTCCCGCCGTCGGTCGATTTGTACACACCGTTGGACTTGATGTAGCTCTGGTGGTTCTTGTCGCCGGTGCATAAGAAGACAAGATCCGAGTCGTCCGGGTGAATCTGGATCTCGGAAACCCCCAACGTGGGCAGTGACGTGTGCCCCATAGGCTCCCAGGTGTCGCCGCCGTCAGTGCTCTTCCAGGGACCACCGGTGGGGGTGCCGATCCAGATGGTGTCGTCGTCGTTGGGATCGATTTTGATGACGTCGACCCGGCCCGCCATGGTGTTCGACAGGAACGGTCCGATCTCGGTCCATTCACCGCGGTCCTCAACACCCCGTTTGGCGTACCTCGCGTTCCGCTTGCGCAGCTCGGCGGCTTGGAGTGCGCTGTTGAACCCGACCGCTCCGGTCAGGTTTTTGTACGATCGCTCGTACACGGCCCAGTACCACCGCTCCACCTGTTTGAGCGCTGCGCCGGGATAGTTGGTGTAGTGGGCATCGAGCAGCTTGCGCAACCGGATCAGATTGGGGCGGTCCTGGCCCACCTCGGCCAAAATGGCCCTTCGCTCGGCCAAGAACCGTTCCCGAGTCTTCGTGTCTGCCGCATACTCGGCATTCCGGTTGGCCGCCCACACAGTTCCTGTGAGGGTGAGGGACATGACAAAAATAATACCGCGTAAAGCGTGCTGATTTTCCCTTGTCATTTTGCTTCCTGTCGGGTCGGATGAACGGTGTAGATATTTTGCTTTCCACCTACACTATACGCTATTTGGTCGGCGAAATACACCATTGAGTTCAGCGGGAACTGAAGAGTCTCGTCGGTACCCAGCTCTATGTCGCCAGGCGATTGAATCACCATGACTCGGGGATGTGCTGAAGTTATTCGTACCAGGTGGCAACAATGCGGCGGATCTGGGGGAAGAAGGATATCCTGCACATGTCCCGCCATGCGCGGTCGGTCATCCCGTCGTCAATGCAGATTTTCGGATCATCACTCGGCGTGGGGTAGAAGTAGAGCGTCTCCACTTGGGCATCGCACCTCGCCTGGCCTCCACCATGCCCCACATCATAGGCGGCCGGCACGAACCAGGCCAGAAGCAGTCGCAGCCACACATCATCGACAGGAACACAGAACTCGACCGAACCATCGTTGAAACAGCCCACCTCCTGTTCGAAATCAATCTTTTCTTCGTTGCACGACAGGGTCGGCATTGCGGTGGATGACTCGCCGTGACCGTGCGTGTCGGTGAACCCATCGAACGCCAGGGTAAGAACAATGAGAGTCGCAGCCAAAATCGAACCGATCCATTTCCAGCTACTTGCCATAACTCAGACCTCCTTGTTTACTCGGACACCAATTTTTCGGAAAAATTTCCTCGAAAAAACACCACAAACAGTGATGTGCGTCAACCACCATCCATGGCCAGAGGCCTACCGTTGCCGGACTGGTTCAATAATCGAATTGACCTGTCCGAGCGACAGATTGAAGCAACCGTTAGGGTTAGCGCAGCATTGGAGTCTTTGCGTACCGCTATTGAAGGGCTGAGATAGTCCGGTTTATACCAGGCCGTTTCGAGAGGCATAGAGGATCAGCTGGGCATCGTTTTCCAGGTTGAGCTTTTCATGGATCCGTCGCTTATAGGTGCTCACCGT
>JANQET010000146.1 GCA_028278265.1 Myxococcota bacterium | reverse complement strand
AGCGGCGTCGATCATCATCGGATTGTCGATCCTGTTGCTGCCCGCCTTGGCGGTCGCTCTGCCGGGGATCAATATTTCGATCGACGATGCGGAGAGCCCGGACAAGTTGGTCACCGGGCTGAAGATTCTCGGACTGTTGACCGTGCTCGCCCTCGCCCCGGCGATCCTGGTCACGATGACCTCGTTTACGCGCATTGTGATTGTGTTCTCCTTTATGCGCCAGGCCATTGGCACGCAGCAGATCCCGCCGAATCAGGTGATGATCGGATTGGCCCTGTTCCTGACCCTCTTCGTCATGGCGCCGGTGGGTGCGCGGATCAACGACGAAGCGCTCACCCCCTACCAGGAGGGCAAGCTCTCCGACGGCGACGCGCTGGAGCGGGCGATGGTGCCGGTGCGCGATTTCATGTTACTGCACACGCGGGACAAAGACCTCGCCCTGTTCTACGAAATCGCTGACCTGCCCCTGCCGGATACCGCCGAGGAAGTGTCGCTCAAGGCGTTGATTCCCGCCTTTGTGATCAGTGAGCTCAAAACCGCCTTTGAGATGGGCTTCATGCTGTTTATCCCGTTCATCGTGCTCGATGTGGCGATCGCTTCGATGTTGATGTCGATGGGCATGATCATGTTGCCCCCGGCGCTGATCTCCCTGCCCCTCAAGCTGATGCTGTTCGTGCTCGTGGACGGGTGGAATCTGATCGTCGGCTCGGTGCTCAAGAGTTTCGAGGTGATGGCATGAGCATGGAGACCGTCATTCAACTCTCCTCCCAGGCGTTGCTGGTGATTCTGTACGTGATCGGACCCCCGCTCGGCGCGGCGATGGCCGTCGGCTTGACCGTGGCGGTGATTCAGTCGGCGACCCAGATTCAGGAGACATCACTGACCTTCGTGCCGAAGATCGCCGCGGTCGCGATTACCTTGATCTACACCTCCCGTTGGAGCATCGATCACCTGATTGGATTCGTGCGCGAGGTGATGAACCACGTCGTGGGGGTGGCCCAATGATGCGGTTCATCCCCGAGGCCGAAGCGTTGATCCCGTTGTTCGTCGTCTTCTTGTTGATCTCGGTCCGGATTACTTTTCTCTTTTTGATCAGCCCGGTGCTCAGCGCCGCGCCGATGCCGAGGAAATTTACCGGAGCGATCCTCGTCCTGATCTCTGTCGCCGTCTTTTTCGGTCTCCCGGACCCTTCTGCCCCCCGGCTCGAGTTGGGAACATTGGTATTGGCTATCGTGGGGGAGGCCTCGGTGGGGACTGCTGCCGGGCTCACCGCGCGGCTGGTCTTTGCCGCGGCAGAAGGGGCGGGCCGGCTGTTGGGCATCCCGATGGGACTGGCCTTCTCCAACATGGTCGATCCGATGACCCGGGTTCAGGCGGTGGTGACCTCCCGGTTCCTGGGGCTGATCATGGCAATGATTTTTCTCGTGCTCGACATGCACCTGATCCTGATCCGGCTGGTGGCCAAGTCCTTTGTCGTCTTGCCGCCGGGACAGGTCATTCCCTCTCCTTCGGTGGGGCTGCACCTGTCGGAGAAGGCGACGTTGATTTTCAACGGGACGATGCAGCTCGCCGCACCGGTCCTGCTGGTCCTGCTCGGTGTGATGATGGCGATGGCGATCCTGGCCAAGGTCGCGCCCAAGGTAAATCTGATGGTGCTCAGCTTCGCGATGTCGATCGCCCTGGGGTTGATCTCGATGCGCGCCGCGATTCCGGAGATCGTGACGTGGACCCGTGATGCGGTCACCCGTATCGAACCGCTCGTTGCGGAGACGATTGGACATTTTTAGCTATGGCTGAATGGGATAAGGAACAACAGACCGAAGAGGCAACCGAGAAACAGCAGTCTCGGTTCCGCGAGCGCGGTGAGGTCGCCAAGAGCCAGGACATCGGCGCGGTGGTGACGATCACGGCCAGTCTCTGCGGTCTGGTGGCGGCCTGGCCCTCGATTAGCGGGGCGATTTTCAATCTGGGCACCGGGGTGCTCGGACGGCTCGACGCGCACACCAAATGGCACCTGCTGGGCATCGCGGCGGGCAAGACCATGGTGACGATGGTGCTGCCGGTGGCGATCACCGTGGCGGCGGCCAACATCCTGGCCCAATTCGTTCAAGTCGGTTGGAATCCGACCGCCAAGCCGCTGATGCCGGACTTCAAGCGGATGAATCCCCTGCCCCGTCTGCGCCAGCTGTTCTTCTCGGTCAACACCTTGATCGAGTTGGGCAAGTCACTGATCAAGGTCTCCATCATCGGTCTCATCGTCTACAACCTGCTCAGCGACGAGCTGACCGACAACGGGCGCTTGGCCGGCCTGGCCCCGGCGGCGTTGATCGCCCGGCTGGGCAACATCGGTGTGCGCATCGTCATTCACGTCGGTGTGGCTCTGGCCTTTATCGCCGCATTGGATTTCCTGCTCGAAAAGCACCGGCACAAGAAGAAAATGCGGATGACCAAGGAGCAGGTCAAACAGGAGCACAAGGATCAAGAGGGTGATCCCTTGGTCAAGAGCCGGATTCGCGGGAAACAGCGGGAGACCGCGCGGGCCCGGATGATCGATGCGGTGAACGGCGCCAGTGTGGTGGTGGTCAATCCGACCCACTACTCGGTGGCGATCAAGTACGACATCGAAGCGGATCCGGCGCCGGTGATCGCCGCGGCCGGGGTCGATCAGGTGGCGGCCAAAATCAGGGAGCGCGCTCGCCAGTGCTCGGTACCGGTGGTTTCCAATCCGCCTTTGGCCCGGGCCCTTTATACCAAGGGCGAAATTGGTGGTTACATTCCTCAAGAGCTCTACCAGGCCGTGGCGTCGATTTTGGCTTGGGTCTATCGCGTGACCGGGAAGGTGGCTTGATGGCGCAGCTGTTTCAAATGGCCTCGACCCCCTCGGGCTCCTCCTCCACGAGGAACGAGTACACGGTCCCGGTCTTCCTGGTCGGGATTCTGGTGATGATGGTCCTGCCCATTCCCGCGCCGATCATCGACCTGGCGCTGACCCTGAGCATCGGCTTCGCCCTCTGCCTGTTCCTGACCGCGATCTACATTCAAAAGCCGTTGGATCTCTCCGCTTTCCCCACCCTGCTGCTGGTCTCCACCCTGGCCCGGCTCTCGATCAATGTCGCCTCGACGCGACTGATTCTGCTGCGCGGCGGCGAGGGCCCGGATGCTGCCGGGCGCGTCATTCGGACCTTTGGCGAGTTCGTCGTCGGCGGGAGCTACGTGGTCGGGGTGATCGTCTTCCTGGTGCTGGTGATCATCAACTTTGTCGTGATCACCAAGGGAGCGGGCCGAATCGCCGAAGTGGGGGCCCGGTTCAACTTGGACGCCATGCCGGGTAAGCAGATGGCCATTGACGCGGATCTTTCCGCCGGGTTGATCGGTGAGGACGAGGCCCGCCAGCGACGCGCGGATATTCAAAACGAGGCCGATTTCTATGGCGCGATGGACGGTGCGAGCAAGTTCGTCCGCGGCGACGCGATCGCCGGACTGTTGATCACCGGGATCAATATCGTCGGCGGATTCATCATCGGCATCACCCAACTGGACCTCACCGCCGCAGACTCGGCACAGACCTACACGATTCTCACCGTGGGGGACGGACTGGTCTCCCAGATTCCGGCGCTGTTGATCTCCACCGCCGCAGGTCTCGTGGTGACCCGCTCGGCCACGGGAACCTCTCTCGGGGCGACGATGACGGCCCAGTTGACCGGCCAACACCGGGCGACCAAGGTGGCTGGAATCGCGCTGGGGGCGATGGCGCTGATTCCCGGCCTGCCGGCCATTCCCTTTCTGCTGCTCGGCGGCTCCCTGTTCCTCCTCTCCCGCCGGCCCCAAACCGCGCAGGTGCCCGAAGAGGTCGAAGAGGTCGAAGAGCCGTTGACCGAACGGGAACGACTCTCCGCCCTGTTGCCGGTCGATTTACTCGAGCTGGAGGTGGGCTACGAGCTGGTGCCCCTGGTCGACGTCTCTCAAGGGGGCGAGCTGACCGACCGCATTTCCGGTCTGCGACGGAACCTGGTCTCCGAGCTGGGGGTGATTCTCCCGCCGATTCACGTGCGGGACAACCTGAAGCTCCAGCCCCGGCAGTACCGCTTCTTGCTCTCGGGCAATGAGGTGGGCAGTGGTGAGATCTATCCCAGCCAGATGATGGCGATCGATCCCACGGGCCGGGGCGGTCAAATAGCCGGCGAGCAGACCACCGAACCCGCGTTCGGGCTTCCCGCCTGGTGGATCAGTCCGGAGCGACGGGCCGAGACAGAAAACGCGGGATACACGGTGGTCGATCCCTCCACGGTGATGGTGACCCACATTACCGAGCTCGTGCGCAATCATGCGGCCGATATTCTCGGTCGGGCCGAAGCCCAGGAACTGTTCGACGTGCTGGCCCGGAGCCATCCGCGGCTGGTCGAGGAGTTGATGCCGGCGATTCTCCCCGCCGCCGATGTGGTGCGAATTCTACGGCAGCTGTTGCGGGAGAACGTCAGCATTCGGGATCTGCGCACCATCTTCGAGGTGCTCGCGGAGCATGGGCCGCGGACCAAGGATCCGGAGCAGTTGGTCGAATTGGCCCGGCATCGGCTGGCCCGACAGATCACGACCAAGTTCCAAAGCGAGGATGGGCGGGTTTACGGGCTGGTGCTCGACGCGGGGTTTGAAAACGAATTGCGTCAGTCGGCCGCGGCGGCAGCATCCCAGGTGCTCGGCGTCGATCCGCGCTTGGGCCGCCGGCTGCTCGACAACGTGGAAAAACAGGCAGTTGAATTTGGACGGTCGACAGCGCCGCCCCTGTTGATCACCTCTCCGGATGTGCGACGGGCGGTCTCTGATTTTATCCGTCCGCGGATTCCCGGATTAACCGTGGTGTCCTATGCAGAGATTTCTCAGGGAACCGAGATCATCCCCTTGGGGGTGGCCGGGCTCGCTGAGACACAGCAATAGACAGGTGTAGACGATGGAGACGAGAAACTTCCGAGCCAAGAACATGAGTGATGCGCTGCGAAAAACCAGACAGGCGTTGGGCCCTGATGCGATGATTGTTTCCGCGCGCAATCTCGACGACCGGAGCGGCATCGTGGAGGTCACCGCCGTGGGACAGGAGCAGAAGTCCAGCCGTCAGCATTTGTCAAAAAAAGAAGACCCTAAACCGGACAAGCCGGCAGAGGGGAACAGCGACGCGTGGCAGGAGACCCTGCGGCCGATTCGCGAAGAGCTCGCCTCGGTGCGGCGGATGGTGCGCGAGCTCAAGCAGCTGACCGATGAGAGCATGTCCCACCGCTTCGACGATCTCAAGGCGTTGATCCTCGAAGCCGCCGGTGAACAGGAAACGGTCCGGCCCCTGGGACCGTTGTACTGTGAGCTGATCGATTGCGGGGTGATGACCAAGCTCGCTCGGGATCTGGTGCGCACCGTGGAATTGGAGTTGGGCTTGAAGAATGCGGATCGCCGGGATTGGATGGTGTTGGCGCGGGGGTTGCTGCGGGAGCTGCTGATGAAAGAGATCCAGCTCTCCGGTCCGCTGGTTCCCGGCGAGCAGACCCGGGTCTTTGCCTTCGTCGGTCCCAGCGGTGTGGGCAAGACGACCACCTTGGCCAAGCTGGCCTCGCGGATGGCCCTCGCCGAAGGGTTGAACACGGTGATCGTCACCACCGATACCTATCGCATCGGTTCGGTGGATCAGGCGCGCCGGTACGCTGAGCTGATCGGTATTCCCCTGGTCGTCGCGGATCGGCCGGAGATGCTCGCCGCGGCATTGCGCTCCTATTCGGACGCCGATGCGCTGCTGATCGACACCCCGGGACGCGCCTTTGAAAACGACGAGGTGATGCAATCCCTCAGTGCCATTCTGGATGGTGCGGGTGAGCCGATTGAGACCCATTTGCTGCTCCCCGCAGCGTACGCACCGGCGCAACACGAGGCGGTGGCTTCCCGGTTCGAGGTGCTCCATCCCTCGCGGACAGTGATTACAAAAATCGACGAAGCGAAACAGCTCGGTGGATTGCTGAACATTCAACGACTGACCAACCTCCCGGTGTCCTATTTGACACGGGGACAGCGGGTTCCCGAGGACATCGAAGTGGCCAAATCGAGCCGCATCGTACAAATGGTTCTCGGCGGGGCCCACTAGAGGGTGATGATGACCGATATTGCCAATCCGGACACCGGACAACTGGTCGCTCTACCGCGAGTGTACCGCGGAAACGATCTGCGCATCGTCTCGGTCACCGGTGGAAAAGGGGGCGTGGGCAAGAGCAGCATCGCGGTGAACCTGGCGATTGGGTTGTCCTCCCTGGGGGGACGGGTGCTGATCCTCGACGGGGACTTGGGCCTGGCCAACGCGGATCAGTTGTTGGGGGTCCATGCCTCGGCCACCCTGTGGGACGTCATTCAAGGTCGAATTACCTTGGAAGAGGCGGTGCTCAAGACCCCGTGGCAGGTCTCGTTGCTGCCGGCCTGTTCGGGTCGCAAGGAGATGGTCGCTCTCAGTGAAGCCGCGCGGTCGAACCTCATCACCGGTGTGCGGGCATTGAGCGATCAGTACGACTACGTGATTATCGACACGGCGGCGGGCATCGGGGAAATCGCCCTGAACCTCACCGCCGCCGCGAGCATCGTGCTGGCAGTGGTGACCCCTGATCCCACCTCGGTGCGCGATGTCTTCTCGGTGATGAAGCTGCTCTCCAAGGAGCACGGCATCGAAAAGATCGCCCTGCTGGCCAACAAGGTCGTCAATCGCGAACAGGGACTCGATCTGTTTCGACGCTTGTCCAGTGTGACCGGGCGATTTCTACCCCTGTCCCTCTCCTTTGCCGGAGTGGTGGTACGGGATCAGTGTTTGGCGCGATCCATCGTCGATCGCCGGCCGTTGATGGCCGCCTATCCGGGATGCATGGCAGCCAAACAGATCCATCAGCTGGCCAGTCACCTGGTGACGACCTATCGCAACCAGGCGGCGGCTGAGCCCAGTGTGATGAGTGAGAGAGGAACGTCATGACGACAATACCACCCGATAAACCGGACCTGTCCCGAGAGGAGCTCGAGGAGCTGGCCAAGGATTACATGCCGATGGTCAAGCGCATCGCCGCCGGGTTTGCGCGCCGAGTCCCCTACAACATCTCGACTGACGACCTGATGGGCGCGGGGATGTTGGGCCTGGCCGACGCGACCAGTCGGTACGATCCCAACCGGGCCGAGCAATTTCGATCGTTCGCCGAAGCGCGGGTCCGCGGAGCGATGATCGACGAGCTGCGCGCCATGGGGCCGCTCTCCCGGGAGTTGCGCGCCAAGTCGAATCAGCTGACCAAGACGATTCAGTTGTTGGAGAAGGAGCTCAATCGGCAACCCGACGGTGAGGAGATCGCCGAGCGGATGAACCTGACCGTGGAGGAGTACCACAAGATGCTGGTCCAACTGCAACAGACCACGGTGCTCTCTCCGGCGATCGTCGACAATGCCCGGGAGCATCCTCGGGGATACCCGGATCGCACACCGGGCAATCCGCAGGATGCCTATCTCTTTGCCGAGCTGCGCGAGCGGCTGGCCGAGGCCATCAGTGAGCTCTCTCCTCGCGAGCAGCGCGTCCTGGCGGCCTACTATAAAGAAGAGCGATCCCTGCGGGAGATCGGTGAGCACTTCGGCGTAACCGAATCGCGGATCTGTCAGGTCCGCTCAGAGGCGGTGCACCGCTTGCGCGCCATTTTGGAGGAGAAGGAAAATGGGTAACGGGATTTACAGCGCTCTGTCCGGCGCCCTGGCCGATGCCCAACGGATGGAGGTCATCTCCCACAACGTCGCCAACGTGTCGACGCCGAACTTTCGTCAATTTCGTATGGCATTGATGAGCGCCGACGGCGCAGCCAAGTCCGACGAACTCTCCTTTGCCGTGCCCAGCAAGGTGCAGGTGGACAGCCAAGCGGGCCCGCTGCGGGCCACGGACAGTCCGTTGGACATCGCGCTGAGCAACAACGTGTTCATCGAAGTTCGCGAGAACGACAAGCCGGCCTTTGTCCGCGGGGGAACCCTCGTGCTCAAACCCGACGGTTCGCTGGTCGATGATCGGGGGCATCAACTGATGGGCGCGGAACAGCCGATCAAACTTCCCCCGGATACCAAGTCGATCGTCGTCCTGCCCGACGGTACGGTGGAGGCCGACGGAAACAGTTTCGATCAACTGCGGCTGATTGAATTCGACGATCCCCAGGCCCTGACCCCGGGAACCGGTCGTCTGGTTTATGATTCCGGAGCGGCCGGCCCACGGCCTGCTGAGACGCCGTCACCGGTGCTCTCCGGATATATCGAGCAATCGAACATCGGTGTGGTGCGAGGGATCACCGATCTCATCGCCGCCCATCGGCACTACGATGTGGCCCTGCGCGCGATCGAGACCTTCAAGCAGGTCGACAAACGCGCGGCAACCGAGCTGAGAGTGTAAGTAAAGGAGGCTTCCATGATACGCGCACTATCCAACGCCGCCAGCGGCATGAAGGCGCAAGAGTTGAATATCGACGTGCTGTCCAATAACTTGGCCAACGTCAACACCACGGGGTTCAAGCGATCCCGCGCGGAGTTTGCCGACCTCTTCTACGAGGCAAAGCAACAGGCCGGGGCACCGTCGTCGACCGGATCGGCGCTGCCGGTGGGCACCGAAATCGGTCACGGGGTTCGGCCGACCTCGACCTACAAAGCGTTCACCGGTGGGGAGATGCGGGAGACGGGAAATCCGCTCGATCTCTCCATCGAGGGCAAGGGGTTTTTCCAGGTGATTCAACCCGATGGATCGCTGGCCTACACCCGCGCTGGGATCTTCAAGACCAACGCCGAGGGGCAGGTGGTCAACATCGACGGCTATCCGCTGGAACCGGCGTTGAGCATCCCCCAGGACGCGACCTCGATCACCATTTCCGAGAGCGGTGTGGTCTCTGTCACTCTGGGTGCGGAGATGACCCAGGAGATCGTCGGCGAGATTCAGGTGGCCACCTTTGCCAACCCCGCCGGGCTGACCTCGCTGGGACGCAACCTGTTTGCCGAGACACCGGCCTCGGGACAACCGATACAGAGCACCCCGTCGGAGGACGGTTCGGGGCGTCTGCTGCAGGGGTTTGTCGAGTCTTCGAATGTGGCGGTGGTCTCGGAGATGATCGACCTTATCGCCGCGCAGCGCGCCTATGAAATCAATTCCCAGGTGATCAAGGCGTCGGATCAGATGCTCCAGCAGACCTCGAGATTGGGCAGATAATGACACGAGTGACGATCATCGGTAGCCTGATTGCCCTGGCCGTTGGCCTGCTGGGCAGCACCCCGTCGCATGCTGCGGGCGTGCGGATCACCGAGCAGCATATTCGCGTGGGAGATCTGGTGCCTGGATGCCAGGGGGAGAGCTGCGGGGTGACGATCGGTCGCGCTCCCCTGCCGGGTAAGTGTCGAACTGTGCGGCGTGTCGAGATCAAGCGGGCCTTGATCCAGGCCCAACTCGATCACCACGTAGGCACACTGCCCGCGCGTCGCCGGGTCTGTCGCAGGGCGGTCTCCGTCTCACCCGAAGAGCTTCGGTCGCGGATCGAGTCGGCCGTCACCCGCGTCCTCCCCCCGGATACATTCATTGAAAAGCTGGGCCGGCTCGGCCGGATCAATGTACCGACCGCCGAGTTCGAAGTCGTCGCCAGTTGGCCCGGGATGCGCAGTTTTCGCCGCCAGATATCAATTCCCGTCGAGCTCGTGGCCAATGGGGAATCGTTTCGATCGCTCCAGGTTTCGGCGACCCTGGTGCAAAAGAAGAGGCTCCCGGTGGCGGCGCGGGATTTGCCGACCGGCGTTGTGCTCGATCCCTCGGCGATCCAGTGGAAGGTGCTTTCCCTCGACGCCGCGTCATCCCGCTTTGCCACGCAACTCCCCCAGCTCATCGGGCGACGGCTGGAACACCCGCTGGCCCGCGGGGAACGGTTTCCCTTAAACGGGTTGGCCGCTATTCCCGTGATCACCCGCGGTCAGCAGATCACCGTGGAGTCGTCGACGGGTTTGATTCGCATCAAAGCGCGGGGCATTGCCCGACAAGACGGCGCTGTGGGCGATCGGATCCGCGTGGCCGTGCGCGCGGTTCAACGACTGGTCTGGGCCGAGGTGACGGCGCCGGGCCTGGCAATGGTAGTGCAATGAAATCGACTGTGCTGTTCAGTGGCTTAATTGCCTTGTTGGTGCTAGCTGCTTGCGAGCCGCGGCATATCCGACCCTATACACCGAGGCAACGGCGCTACGATCCGGGGGATTACGGCAAGGCAGCGGAGAAACCGGATCAACCCGGTTCCCTCTGGACCTCCTCCAGCCCCAGCCTGTTCGAGGATCTCCGCGCCTCCCGCGTCGGGGATATCCTCACCGTGGTAATTGACGAAGACTCAAAGGGGCAGGGGGGCGCCAAGACCAAGCTCGATTCCGAATCGGGGATGGAGGTGGGCATCTCCAACTTTCTCGGGCTGATCACCGCGATCAGCGGTCGGTATCCCGATGTCAATCCGGCGGCGCTGATCAAGCTGCTCAGTCAAAGTGATTTTTCCGGTCAGGGGACGACCAGCCGATCGGGCAAGCTCCAGGGGCATCTCGCCGTGCGGGTGAAACAGACCCTGCCCAACGGGGATCTATTCATCGAGGGCAACAAGGTCATTCTGCTCAACGAGGAGGAGCTCCATTTCTACGTCAGCGGGGTGATTCGGCAGATCGATGTCAACCCGGATAATTCGATTCGGTCGTCGCTGATCGCCGACGCCCAGGTGGAGTTCTCCGGTCGCGGGTTGGTGACCGATCAGCAGGCGCCGGGCTGGTTGCACCAGTTGGTGGACAAATACAGTCCGATTTAGGAAGGCAGAGTCAATGAAAGGTACTTGGACCATCGCGCTACTCGTCATCACCGCGCTCCTCTTTGCAGCGGCTCCGGCGCGATCCGAACGGCTCAAGGATATCAGCGATGTGATCGGTGCCCGCTCCAATCAGTTGGTGGGTTATGGGATCGTCGTGGGGCTCAACGGCTCGGGGGACGGCTCCAAGGCGGAGTTCACCTTACAGTCAGTGGCCGCGATGCTTCGCCGGCTCGGGGTGCGCATCGATCCCCGGACGATTAAGATCAAAAACGCGGCAGCGGTGATCGTCACTGCCGAAATTCTCCCCTTTGCGCGCAACGGTCAGCGACAGGATGTGCTGGTCTCCTCCCTCGGCGATGCCAAGAGCCTGCGCGGGGGAACACTGATTCAAACCCCCCTGCTCGGCGCGGATCGCAAGGTCTACGCCGTGGCTCAGGGGCCGATTTCCGTGGGCGGTTTTTCCGCGGGCAGCGGCGGCGCATCGACCACGGCCGGTCATCCCACAGTGGGCCGAATTCCCGGCGGGGCGCTGATCGAGCGAGAGGTGCCCCTTTCGTTGATGTCGGACAACAAGGTCAGTCTGGCGTTGAAAATTCCCGACGCCAAGACCGCATCAACCGCGGTGAAGACGATCAACGAACGGCTCGAGGGCCCCTACGCCGCGGCCAAGGATCCCGGACTGATCGCGGTCCGCATCCCCGACACGTACAAGGACCGGCTGGTCGATCTGCTCGCCGCGATCGGTGATTTGGAGGTGACCCAGGACGTCCCGGCCAAGGTGGTGATCAATGAACGCACCGGAACAGTGGTCGTCGGCTCGGCGGTACGCCTTCGTCCGGCGGCGATTGCTCACGGCGGGTTGACGGTGGAGATCACCGAAAAGACGACGATCAGTCAACCGCCTCCGATCAGCATTGGCGATACCGTCGTGGCCAAGGAGCCCGAGGTGGTCGCTGAAATTGCCCCGGGAAATCTACATCTGGTACCCCGGACGCCGACGGTCGGTGACCTGGTATCCGCGTTGAACAACATGGGGGTCAAACCGGCCGACTTGATCATCATCTTTCAATCGCTGCACGCGGCCGGCGCGATTTCCGCTCAGATCGAGGTGCAATAATGCCCCATGGGGTGGCCCCAGTCGGTGTCGGATTCGAGGTGAGCCCTGCGGTGAAGTCACCGGTCGAGGCGGCTCAGGCCTTTGAATCGCTGCTGCTCAAGCAGCTCTTCTCGGCGATGTCCAAAACGGTGGGTCAGTCCGGATTGCTCGGCGGCGGGTTTCAGCAAAAGTTGTATTCCGACATGTTCAGCTCGGCGATTGCCGAGTCGGCAGCCGGATCCGGGTTGGGCCTCTCCGAGATGATTCAGGAGGCGCTGGGGGTCGAAAAGCGGGTGGCCGACCAGCTGCGATCCCTCGACGGGGTGATCCGCGGCGCCAAGGCGTATCGGGCGACGGTGAGCGGCCGAGTGGAACCGCCGGTCAACGGCACGCTGGCCCAATTGGCAGCGCGGTGGCTCGGTGACGGGGCTGCGGATCGCTG
>JANQET010000098.1 GCA_028278265.1 Myxococcota bacterium | reverse complement strand
AACCAGGAAAACGCGGACCAAACGCAAGAAGAATTTAACTTCTAGACCGCCACTTGTGGCGGAAATCATGCCACCCGTTCTACGGGTGGTATTGACCCGTCAATCCGGCGATGTGCTGCTAATCGTTCCTCCGATGTTTGTGGTCGACCGAGCCTGCTTGGGCGTTCATCTGCTCAAGTCGTGTGCCGACAAAGCGGGCATCGACATTTCCCTGCTCTACGCCAACCTCTCGCTGGCCTCCCAGCTGGGGGAACCGAGGTACACCAAGACCACCACTTGGAAATCCTATCCCTATCACACCATGCTCGGCGAGCGCCTGTTTGCGCGGGTCGCCCACCAATTACCCCAACCGCCACACTGGCGAGATGTCTCTCTCGATCCCTCCCGCGTGTTCGGTCGGTCCAGATCGTTTCAACAGGCCTGGGAGCGGGTCTCCGAGCGGGAGCAGTTACCCCTGACCAGTGCCGAATTTGACGACTTCGAACGGCAGTTGGACGGTTGGGCCGATCGGGTCGCCCAAGCGGTCGTCGAGCGGGGATACCGGCTGGTCGGTTGCACCACCTCCTTTGCCCAGACCAATGCCAGCTTTGCCCTGCTCACCCGGATCAAGCGCCTGCAACCCTCAGTGGTGACCATTATCGGTGGGCGCAACTGCGACGGAGAGATGGCCCAGGGGATCGCCTCGTTGGATCCCACAGGAGAAGTGATCGACCACATCTTTTCCGGTGAAAGCGAAGCGACATTCGTCGATTTTCTCTGTCGGTTCCGTAAGGGTAGCCGGTCGAACCGGCGTATCATTACCGGCCAACCATGCGACGATCTGGATGCTCTGCCCCCCCCTGACTTCACTGAATACCTCAACCAATTGCGCCATTTCAGCGCGGAGCCGGCCGAGAGCCTCGAGCGCGTGGCCCTGATCTACGAGACCAGTCGGGGCTGTTGGTGGGGGGCCAAGCGGCAGTGTACGTTTTGCGGGGTCAATTCGACCGGGCTGCGCTATCGCCGCAAATCAAATGAAACGGTGCTCGCCGATCTGCGGCACTTTGCCGAGGCCTATCCCCACAAGCGGGTTTATCTCAACGACAGCGCGATGAATCCCGAGCAGTTTGAGTCGCTGATGCCCGAACTGGCTGCGTTGCAGCTGCCCCTGTCGTTTGCCTCTGCCCAGCGGGCCAATCTCTCCCTGACCGATGTACTGAGATTGAAGGCGATCAACTCCTTCTTTGTCGAACCGGGGGTGGAGTTTTTCTCGTCCTCGTTTCTCTCCTCCATCAACAAGGGGACCAAGACGAGGCACAATATTCAGCTGTTGCGCTACAGCCGGGCGGCCAACCTCAACCTGGTGTATGCAATTCTGTGCGGCGTCCCCGGGGATCGCCTCTCCCAGTACCGCCAGATGTTCGAGTTGTTTGGGCTGATGCGCCACTTGATGCCCCCTGCGGCGCTCTATCACTTGAGCATTGATCGGTTTAGTCCCTATTTCTCTGAGCCGGAAAAATACGGCATTACCCACCTCGAACCACTGGGCACGTATCGGGAAGTGTTTCCACCCGGTGCAGATGTGGACAAGCTGGCCTTTCATTTTGTCGGTGAATATGAGTGCGACTCCCACCGGCACCTCGAAGTGCTCGAAGCGCTCGTGCGGGAAATCGAGGAATGGCGAGCGGCCTGGGAAAACACCGAGGGGGAGCCGGTCGCCCTGCAAGTGGTTCAAACCGGCGGGCAATACCTCCTGTTCGACAGCCGGCAGCTGCCGGGGAATCCACCGATGCAGTTTCTCGATGAGGCGCAAGCTCGTGCCGCCCTGGTTGGACGACGCTACGCAGCGATTCCTGAGATCGAGTGGGCCCTGATGCACAAGGTCGGCGTGGTTCTCGATGATTGGTACATTCCACTGGCGGTCGCCGATGTGGAGCTGTTGCGTCGATTCGAAGCAGAACAAGAAGAGGGAGAGCCGGGGAGATGACGGAGCTCTATGACGAAACCTTGAGGCAGATCATCCGAGCCGCGATTGAACGAGTACAGCGTTCGCCGGTAACGGAGCGCGTGCCCTTTGTCGCCGGCCAGACCCACACTTGGCTCAAAGCGTTGGCGGGTGAGGGGGATATGTTTCGCATGCTGATTCACCCGGACTCCTATCCGATGATGCTGATGCCCTGGTGCGCAGAGCAGTCGGTGTGCCGAACACCGGATCAGCGCTTTTTCGAAGACTTGGCGTATTCAATCCTCAACGGCTATTTTACCGTGCGCATGATCGACAATGTGATGGATGGACACGCCACTGTGGAGCACCGGTTTCTTCCCCTGCTGAACCGGTTCTACACCGAGTTTCAGCTGCCCCTGTTCGAATACTTTGCACCGAGACACCCGTTTTGGAACGAATTTCGCGAGATCTGGTTTACTTCGGCCGGGGTGACCATCGAAGACGGCTCGGTCAGCGAGGTGGACGAAGGTCACTTCAACGGCGTCTCGGCCCAGAAGAGCTGTGCGGCCAAGATACCGTTGGCTGCCATCGCCTATCACGCCGATTCTGTCGATCGCCTTTTGCCTTGGTACCGTGCCGCCGATCTCTTTGGGCGCTGGCACCAGCTGTACAATGATCTGTTTGATTGGCAAAAGGATCTTGAGCTCAACACCCCGACCTACTTTCTCAGCGAGGCCACCCGGCGGGGAGTACAACGGGCGCAAGTCTGGCAATGGGTCATCGACGAGGGCTTTGAATGGGGCATCGATCAACTCGGCGGTTGGATCTCAGAGATGATCGATTTGGCCCGCAGGCTCGAGTCGAAGCGCTTTGAGCGCTATCTGACGATGCGAGAGGAGCGGATGAACGATCGCTGCCAAAAGGTGCTCAAGGGATTTGGCGAGGCCAGTAAGCTGCTTGCGATCTTCAATTCATAACCGCTAGTCGGACCATCAGTGGCAGGGCGAGCCCGTAGAACATGCTACTTGCCCAGCAGGTGCTTCTCAAAGAAGCGCAGGCTGTGACCGTACATCAGCACCCGGTTGGGCCTTTTTCGCGCGCCGTGTCCTTCGTCGGGAAAGATGATCAAGGACGAGTCGACCCCGCGCTCGACCAACCCCTGGTGGATCTGGATGGCTTCGCCCACCGGTACGCGGGGATCAGTGGCCCCTTGAATGTTGAGGATTGGTGCTTTCAGCTTGTCCATGTGGGTTGTTGGTGACAGCTCCATCAGCGCCTGGCGATCCTTGACCGGATCCCCGTACTCGGTGGCGCGGAGGATGCGGCGATAGGGCGCGGTGTTCTCCAGGAAGGTGACCAGGTTGCTGATTCCGACGATCTGCACGCCCACATCGTAGCTGCCGGCAAAGATGGTCATGCCCACCAGCACCGAATACCCACCGTAGGAACCGCCGAAGATGCCCAGCTTGGGTGCGACCCCGCTCTTGGCGAAGCGCTTTTTGGCCCATTTGGCCGCGTCCTCGATGTCGGTCAGAATGTCGGCCCGTTTGGGTCCGTTGTCCGCGTGAAGCCAAGTCTTGCCGTAGCCGTTGCTCCCGCGAACATTGGGTGACACGCAGATGAACCCCGCGTCGACCATCATCTGCGACCGCCAGCTGAATCCGGGCCGGGTCTGGCCTTCCGGCCCGCCGTGAAAGTGGACGATTACTGGACAAAGGCTGGTCTTGCACTTCTCGGATTGTCTCACCCACACCGGAATATCGGTCCCGTCCTTGGCCGGGTAGTGCTCCAGCACGGCGCGCACGAACTGCGTCGTATCGACCTCGGGAGTCGACGGTTCGTGCCAGGGGGTGATTTTCTTGCGCTGCCAGTCGATCACATAGCTGCTCAACGGGCGCTTGCCGTCGTCGATCGCCACGGTCGAAAAACGGCCGTTGACGCTCGTCTTGCCGCCGTACACGTGGTCCGCATTGGGTAACTTGGGCAGCTTGACCGCTTTGTGGTTTTTGGCATTGAGGGCGAAAAGCTTGATGTACCCCCCCTCGTTGACCGTGTAGAGGATGCGCTTGTTCGCCTGGTCGATATCGAACCAGCTCACATCGTGTTTAATCTCGTCAGTGATCGGGGTGAATTCTCTGTTCTTGTACGAGTAAAGCCGTCTGAACTCGCCGAATTTATTGGTTAAGACGAGAATCTCGTCTTTGTTCGCCCCGTATGTGGCGCGGTACTCCTCCATCTCCCCTTGGCCAAAGATCGGGGTCAGCTCCTTGGTGGTCAAATCCAGGTGGTAGTATTCGGAGTAGAGGTTGCCGATGGCCTTTTGCAGCATCAGGCGCCGGTCATTCTGCACACCGGTGATGTGCCACAATCCATCCGCGTCGTAGAGCAGCTCTTTCTTGTTGGATTGGAGATCGTAGCGGTAAATCGCGTAGGCGTTTTCTTTGATATCGTTGCTGCGGTAGTAGATGAATTTCGAATTTTTGGAGACCCACTCCAAGAAGGTGCGCACGTTCGGTTTGTGCTGAATTTTCTTCAGTGCTCCCCCATCGACCGACTGGAGATAGAGCCCTGGGTTCTCTTCGCCTTTGCGATCCCGGGAGATGACAATCTGCTTGCCGTCCGGCACCACTGCGACGACCGATGTGACATCCTCCCCACCGGTCATCTGGGTCGGAAACCCCATCGGCTTGGTCAACCGCCACACCTGTCGCACGCCGGTGACGTTCCAATTGAAAAAGAGCGTCTTGCCGTCCGGGGTGATCAACCCGGCAGAGGGGGCGGCCAGATCCATCATCGATTGGATGCGGCGGGAGACCACCTCGGGCAACGCCGGGGCGGCGTACTTGGCCATCAGTTCCTCCGGCACACTGGCGGCGCCGTGACCGCTATAGCCCACGACAGATGCGGGCTGCTCCGCCTCGGCCGGGTCCACCGCTGCCGCCTCTGTGGGTTGAGCAGGGGTACCGGCCGGATCGATAATCGAAACGACGGGTGGCGCGGCGGCACAGCCGAGTAGCCCGGCAGCCGACGCCACGATGATCAAGAGATTGCGTTTCATCTGCACTCCTTTTTTAAAAATGACATTGGTTTTGTTGATTTTGGTTGGGCCAAACGCGCCCCCTATGTCTGGGTCGCATCATAAAGTAAACCTCTCGCGGATGTAAATTCATTTTTGGCCAGCTGGACCCGAATCGGGTGCAAACGAACCCAGGTGGGTCATCGTTGACGAAGCAAGCAGTGAACAACCGTTCTTCGCTCCACGATAGCGAGGCGGCAGCCGATCGCGGTGCGCGGTTGGCGATCCGCCGGGTCGGCGATGAATGAAAATGTCCGGTCGGCCTGACCGGCAACGGATCGAAAAAAGCCCGGGCTCCCGGTCCCTCGGCACGAGATACAACGCCCGGGCAATCTCGGCATCGATCCTGCAGCTGGTTTTGGCAAAGCCACCAATGATGATTTGATACCATCGAAAGGAGAGCCCATGAAAGACATGATTGCGTTTATGCTGATGATTTTGCTCGCCATTTCCCTCACCGCGGGGAAGTGTGCCGACATGTTCAGCGGCGATGAGGACGAGAACTCGGACGACGATGACGACGACGATGATGACAACAACGACGATGCGGACGGCGATGATGATGACGACGACGCGGACGACGGTATTCCCGACGATGTGAATGACTTCTTCGATCAAGATGATCTGGATGCACTGGAAGAGGTGGGACTGGTCATTTACGAGGGGGACGATCCCCCGACCATCGAAGGGAGTTACTATCTGAATTCCATTGAAATCATCTACGATGACGCGGATATGTGGCTCAACATCGTCGATTATACCTATGATTTTTATGATCAATCAAGCGATGGCGAAATCTCGATGGATTACGAAGCACCCGAAGCAAACGATGTGGCCGAAGGAGTTGGGGCGTTCATTTCCGGCAGTAAAAACTGTTTCAGCATCTTCATCGACACCACCGGCGTGGCCAACGGCTGCCACTACAAAACCCCGAGTGTCATTTCGGGCTGCCTGTCCAGTGACGGCATCACCGAATGGCGCAACGCCTTCATCATGAGAGAGAAATCCGGGGACAACTGCGACCAACTGATTCCCGAAGGACACCGCCGAATCATCTCCGAAACCGACGACCTGGCCGAATCGACCACCGGTCTCGTGCCAGTGAGCAGCACACCTCGCGCCGGCGCCAAAGCCCAGGTGAGCGCACTGTAACCCCACTGCCTCAAGGCACGTGTAGGGGTAGCCCTCGCGGCTACCCTCGTGCCAAAGCCCAACACAATGATTTCAATAGGACACGTGTAGGGGTAGCCCTCGCGGCTACCCTTGTGCCAAAGCCCAACACAATGATTTCAATAGGACACGTGTAGGGGTAGCCCTCGTGGCTACCCTTGATGTTCAACCATACCAGCCGTTTTGGGGAGAGGCGCTGGATAGCCCTTGACTCCTCCGCCCCGTCAATCGCACACTCTTGCCCAATCAAGAGGAGAAGACGATGGCGATTATTCGATTTCTAGATGACACGGGACAAATCCGGTATGGCGAACCGCAAAAAGACGACACAGCGAAAGTGCTGCAGGGCGATCTCTTAGGAGACCACCAGGTGACAGACAAAGTGGTCAACGTCTCACGCCTGCTCGCGCCGATTGAGCCGACCAATATCTTTGCCATTGGGCTCAATTATCGGCGCCACGCTCAGGAGACCAAGGCGCAGCTACCCAAGAATCCGGTGGTTTTCATGAAGGCGACCACTGCGGTGTGCCATCCGGGGGATCCGATTCGGCTTCCCGCTTGCGCGACCCGGGGGCCGGAAGTGGACTACGAGTGCGAGCTGGCGGTGATCATCGGCCGAGAAGCGCTGAACGTGCCGGTGGAGCGGGCGTTGGAACATGTGTTGGGCTACACCTGTGCCAACGATGTCTCGGCGCGGCGGTGGCAAAAACACGGAGGGGCCGGGCAGTGGGTGCGGGGCAAGAGCTTTGACACCTTTTGCCCGCTGGGCCCTCGGTTGATGCTGGCCGACGAGATCGGCGATCCGCAGTCGTTGGCCATCTCATCGACCCTCAACGGTCAGGTAATGCAGTCCAGCAACACGTCGGATATGATTTTTCCCGTGGCCGAGCTGATCAGCTTTTTGAGCCAGGACACCCGCCTGCTCCCCGGAACGGTGATTCTCACCGGCACGCCCGAAGGGGTGGGGTTCGTGCGGCAGCCGCCCGTGTTTCTACAGTCCGGTGATCAAATCACGATTGAGATCGATGGCATTGGAAAACTGACCAATCCGGTCGAGGCGGCTTCATAGGCTCGGGTGCTCTGTTTCTATTTTTGCTGACGGGATTTTTTGTGACGCATGGTCTGGATCACGGCGCAGGCGGTGATCACCAGCACCCCGCCCAAGACGGTGTAGAGGTCTGGAATGTGGGCCCAGAGCAACCAGTCCCAGCCCGCGCCGAACACCGCGCCCATCGAACCGATGACCGCCAGCTTCCCCGCCTCGGAATAGCGGTAGGCCAAGGTCATCAGCACCTGGCCAAAGGTGCCGAGCAGGGACATTCCAATCAAGACGGCCCACATTTTGGGGCTGGGCCAAACAAATACCGGAATCATCATCGGCAGGGTAATCAGGGCGATAATCGACGAGAACCAAAACACAATAGTCAGTGAGCTCTCGGTGGCGGTGAGCTTGCGCACCATCGTCAGCGCGACCGCGGCCAGAACCGCCGAGCCCAGGGCGAACAGGGCGTGAATCTCGATCGCATCGGTGCTCGGCTTGACGATCAGCGCCACGCCAAGAAGGGCCAGCACGACGAACAGGGCGTGGGCCCAGGACACCCGTTCGCCCAAAAAGACCACTGCCAACGGTAGGATGAACACGGCCGACGTCTGATTGAGCAGCAGGGCGTTGGCCACCGGAATCCCCATCAGGGCGTGAAAGAAACAGATCACTGCCAGGGTGCCGAAAACGCCGCGCCAAATGAGCAGGCCTTTGCGCTGCCCGGTCAGGGCGACGCCGTTGCGCCGAGCGAGCCAGTAGAGAAACGGGAGACCGACGATGGCGCGGAAAAACACCACCTCCACCGAGGGCACGATTGGGCCGGCCACCCGCACCAGCGCGCTCATCGCCGAGTAGCAGAGCATCGCGGCGACCAGAATCAACGGTCCTTTGAATTCGGGTCTCATCGCGCGGCGAGTATGCGCCAGGCCGCTCGCAATGTCGAGGATGCGGAGACCATCAAATGAGTTGACCCCACGTGGTCGACGGGGCAAAATGCGGTTATTATTGATATATTGGAGACTTAATCGATGAAACAGCCCTTTATTGCATCTGCAGTGGCGGTGATGATCCTCACTTTTGGCGACCCGGCGGCGGCTCAACGATACATGGGGTGGGAGATTACCGGTGGGGCGGCGTGGGCAAAGCGGGTGGGACCGGGCGTCATGGGCTATGTCGGCGGAGTCGATTGCACCGACCGGTTCTGCGACAATGGATGGAATAGCCAGCTGGTGGGCTCGGCCGCGGCCGCGTTCGGCATGTACTACCGACTCATCCCCAACGCGGCGATCTTTGCCGAGGCCCACGCGGGCTACTTGAATGTGGATCGCTTCAAGGCGACCGACGAACACGGGCTGTCGGTTCAGTTCACCGTTGGCGGCTCCTTTCATACACCGATTTTCGATTGGCTCGATCTATCAGTGGGGCTGGGGCTCGGCTATGCGCTGTTGTGGGCCACTGCGCTGGAGATCTCCGACGAAGAACTGAACCACATCCTCCACGGCATCACCTTCGAATTCCGCACCGGGGCGGATATATTTCCCTTTGACAACGCCCCCACCTTGGCCATCGGACCGATTTTCAAACTGGGCATGCCCGTCTGGGTCGCCTATGACACCGAGGAGAGCTCGTTCAAAGTGTGGGAGCGCGGGGATCTGCCCCTGTTGGTGTTCTGGGGAATCGGCTTCAAGTACGGTTTTTAATCCCTCGCGTAGAACCGCCAACGGTGATCGAAATCGCCGGCGCTCAGCGCGGAGCGAGGGTCAGCCAGCAGGAGTCCTTCCCGTCTGCGCCGGGCCGAAAGGCGAAGTCCGACGCCGCCGACTCGAGCGAGAGGCACCACCATGCGGTGAGCAGAACCAGCACCGCGACCATTTGCCGGGGGAGGATCTGCATGGTCGGTGAACGGTGTTGATCAGTGGCGATTACAGGCCATTACGCGCTCACCGTCTTTAAAGAGCACTCTGGCCTTCTGCTCGTCGGCCAAGGCGACGACGATGCCGTATCCGAACGAGGGATGTTTGACCAGGCTGCCCGACTCGAGGGTCGTTTTGATCGTGTACGGAACCGCAGTGTCCAAATCACGACGTTCGATGAGTTGGTTGAACATCTCCTCGGGTTTGGGAGGGGGCGGGGCCTTGGAGGTCCTCGCCTTGCGGGTGGCTTTCTTTCGTTGAGCGACTTCGAGAATTGCCGCCTTGGTTTTGGCTCGTGTCGTCTTGAACGGACCTTCTCTACCGCATTTATTGCATCTGACCATCCTGACTTGTGTGCCAACTGCCTCTAATACAACATGTGAAACATCATCCTTGCATTTACTGCAATAACCATCAATCGGACTTCCTGAAATATATGGCAATGTCAAACTCCTTCGCCCCACCAAAAGACATTATACAGTATAGCGATAATACGTCTGAAAAACTACCTCGTAAAACGCAGTTTTTGTCGAAATTGTATGTTTATTTTAGAGTTTCCGGCTGATTTGTAAATCAATCCTGTTCGGTCTCCATTGGAAAATATTTGTACTTTTTACGGTAAAAGCGTTATGAGTTGAGGAATTCAGTTCCATTTTTGAGAGGGAGTTGGGTCAACCAAAGGAGTGATTCGAATTGACGATGAAATCTGACACAAACGGTAGAAGGCGTATCGCGTTGATCACCAATCACGGCTACGCGGGGGTGGAGATCCCCGTCGGCGGAGCGCCGGATACCGGCGGCCAGAATTTTTATGTCAATTCACTGGCACGCACGTTGGATGAGGTCGGGTTCGATGTGACGATTTTTGCTCGGGGCGGATTTCCCTTTTTCGGTACTGAAAAAATACGACAGGGGATCGAGCAGATGACCGACAACATCCGCTACGTCTACGTCCCCGGTGGACCAGCGAAGTTTCTCCCCAAAGAGGATATCGCCATCGCGCTGGACGAGGAGACCCGCTGGATTCATCAATACGTGTTGCGCTGCGCCGCCGAACACGACTGCCCCCCGTGGGCCTACTACGAAATCGTGAACTCCCACTACTGGGATGCGGCGATCATCGGGGTGAAGTTGATCGAGCGGTTGAGGGATGATCTGACCCGCGCGTTCATGTTCCACGCGGCAGGGGGGATGATGGCCGAATCCGCCCGGAAATACGAAGGCCAGGAGGCCCATCGCCGCAGCCTCTCCCGGGAGGTGGACCTGCATCTGGGTCGTGTCGCGCGACAGTCGACCGGGATGACCCATATGGTGGAAATAGCCGCCACCCTGGTCGGGCACCGGGTGACCGTGCAACCCCCCACCGAAGTTCAAACGAACAAACAGGATCTGGCCGAGGCAATTGCCTTGGGCCGCACCTTGCGCCGAACCCTCGAGTGGAACGACCTGACCCTGGACACCCTGCTCAGGCGAGCGGACAACCACGTCTGGACCCCTCACTCGGTGGGGGCGATCAAGGAGCGCAATTTTTGGGACAAGGACGAGGGGACAATCCGCGCGCTCAAATTCCGCGAGCGCAATGCCCACGAAGAGGTGGTGTGCCGGCGGACGCCGATGTTCTGTTCCACCTCGGCCGAGATCTGGCGCGCCCTGGTCTCCTATCACGGGGTCTCCCCCAAGCGGGTGTTCGATTTTCCACCGTGTATCGATGTCCGGTCATTCCGGCCGCGAGAGCAGGACGAAATGGCGATGGAGTACGAGTACCTCGCCGGCGCATCCGGCGTGCCAGTGGAGACGCTGAAGCAAAGTAAGATCATCTTCGAGACCAGTCGGATGGATCACACCAAGCGCAAGGATATTCTGCTGCGCGCATTTGCCAAAATCGTCCGGCAGCATGATGACGCCTATCTCTTCATCGGTGGCGGGCCGGAAACCAGCCCTGTCTTCCAAGAGATCAAAGAGTTGCACCAGAGCTTGCCCGAGCTCCACGGAAAGGCGTTCCTGCTCGGCTTTATTCCCGACGAACCCCTCGATGCCCTGTTTGCCTTGGCGTCGATCTTCGTCTCTGCCTCTGAGATGGAGGGATACGGCATGTCGGTCTCCCAAGCGGCGGCCTCGGGGACAGCCGTGATCGCATCGGATTTGATACCGTTTGCCACTCAATGGGCCTCAGAGGCCTCGATCATCGTACCCGCCGGAGATGTGGAGGGGTTTGCCGCGGCGATGGACCGGCTGCTCAACGATAGCCAAGAGCGGGACAGGCGCGGCATCGAACTGCTCGAAGTGGCCCGCAAACTGGACTGGCCGGCCACCACCGGCCGGTTCATCCAATGGTGCCGACAGCGGCACACCGGACTCTCGTTCTAGCCACCTTACTTACCCATTTCCCTGCTCGATGAAGGCGGCATCCGGTTCGACGGTGCCCCCTAGTTGTGCTTTATTTTATGTATGTCTTTTGTTGGCCGGAGGCTCGTTGGCTCGACGCGGATTCGGTGGCTCACCATCGGAATTGATGCTGGAAAATCTTCATGAGTGGCGTCTCGGCACAGCCTCGAACCACTATTCAGGATGCGGATAGACGGATCGCCCGCATACAGGATCGATTGCTCGACCGAACTTACGTGATCATTTTGGTCACGGGCATCTTCGCCGGGATTGTGTCCGCCTTTAGAATGGTCACTTCAGGACACCAGCCCGCCCACACGGTCCATGGGATCTGTTTTGGCATTGTGGCGCTGACGATCATTTTTCGCAAACAGATTCCCTACCACTGGCGGCTGGCGATTCTGTTGACGATGCTCTTTGGCCTGGCCCTTGCCGGGTTGGTCAGTTATGGTCTGATCGGTTTGGGAAGCCTCTTTTTGATCTGTGCCGGAGCGCTCACGTCGGTCTTCGGTAGTACCCGCTTGTCCTGGCTGATCCTGGGCTTGAGCTCGTCGATGCTGGTCGTGGTGATGCTGCTGTTTTCCAACGGATTGATGACGCTGACCTTCGATCCGGAGGCGTACAATCGGGATTTTGTCTCCTGGTTGACCGCAATCCTCGCCTACGTCTTCTTTGTCGGACTGCTGGTGACGATCACCACGGGCTTGTTCGAACAGCTGAAGAATCTGGCCGATGAATCGATGCACCAATTCGATAAAATCAGGGGCTTGTACGCCACCCTCGAACAGAAGGTGGCCGACCGCACCGAAGAGTTGGCCCAGTCGAACAAAGACAAGGACCGGATACTCGGCGTGGTGGCACACGATATCAACAACAAATTGGCCGGTACGCTGGGTTACCTCGATTTGCTGCTCGAACACGGGGATTCCCTCGACGACCGGCGCAAACAAACCTACATCGAAAAAGCCGCCCAAGCGAGCCAGGTGGCGGTCGATATTGTCGAAGATCTGCTCGAGTTCGCCCGGGGCGAGCGCGATGAGCGGGGCTTGTTGACGGAGGCGGTGGACATCTGCTCGTTTACCCAGTCGACCGTGGAGTGTCACCTGCCCCAAGCACTGGAGAAGCAGATTGAACTCAAAATGGGGTACAGAGCCGAGCATCTGCTCTGCCCGATCAACCGCACGAAGCTCTCCCGGGTGATCGACAATTTGGTGACCAATGCGATCAAGTTCACCGAACGCGGCGGCGTGATCACCGTCAATGTGGGCACCGACCAGGGCGCTGCGCTGTTGACTGTCTCGGACAACGGGATCGGGATACCCGAATCCATTCAATCCAGCATATTCGAGCCGTTTTCCTCGTCGGGCCGACCCGGCACGGCCAATGAACGGTCCACTGGCCTCGGTCTGGCCATCTCCAGGAGAATCGTCGAACAACACGACGGTGAGATCTGGTTCGAAAGCGAGAGCGGAGAGGGGACCACCTTCTACTTGAAGCTGCCGCTCGATCGGCGCTCAACTCCCACCTTTTAAATTCCTCATCCCCCTGATAGATTGCCGGGCAGATGCACCCATCGACGATTGAGAAGAGGCGGGCATAACGTGAAATTCATCCACACCGGC
Source organism: Myxococcota bacterium (assembly GCA_028278265.1). Lineage (GTDB taxonomy): Bacteria > Myxococcota_A > Polyangia > JAAYKL01 > JAAYKL01 > JANQET01. The sequence goes on along the minus strand of JANQET010000098.1, from coordinate 1,378 downwards.
GACTGGCACTTGGGACACAAATTGCACGACGTGGATCGCCGCCAGGAGCACGAGGCGTTTCTCGATTGGCTGGTCCGCACGATTGGCCGGCGGGAGGTGGACGCCCTGTTGATCTGTGGAGATGTGTTCGACGCGGCCAACCCGTCTGCCGAGGCGCAGGAGACCTGGTACCGGTTCCTCGCCCGTTGCCGACGGGAACAGCCGGCGGTGGATATTATCGTTATCGGCGGAAACCACGATTCCTCGGCCCGACTCGACGCGCCCAATCCGTTGCTCCGGGAACTGGGTGTCCATATCGTCGGCGGCCTCCCCCGTCGGGGAGGGGAGGTCTCGTTGGAGCGAGTGCTCAACCCGGTCACCGATCGGGACGGCACCATCGCGGCTTGGGTCGCGGCAGTGCCCTTTTTACGGCCCCCTGATCTACCGGCCGTTGAGGGAGACGATCCGCTGGTCGAGGGGGTTTCGCAGCTCTATCGCCGGATTCTCGGTGCAGCGGCCGAGCGGGCCGCCGGTCAATGCCCGGTTGTTGCCATGGGCCACCTGTACCTCTCGGGCACCCGAATCAGCGAGCTGAGCGAGCGCAAAGTGCTCGGGGGCAATCAACACGCCCTGCCGGTCGAAATGTTTCCCGAGGAGGTAGCGTACGTCGCCCTGGGCCATCTTCACCTGGAGCAGGTGGTCGGCCGGGAAAACGTGCGGTATGCCGGTGCGCCGTTGCCCCTGTCGATCCCGGAGCGTCGATACACCCACCGGATCGTCGAAGTGGAGCTGAACCGCGACGGATGGGTCGGATGTGAGCTCATTGCCGTTCCCCGGGCGAGGGAGGTTCTGCGAATTCCCGACGAAGGTGCCGCCCCGGTGACCGAATTGATCGCCGCCCTCGCCGCGCTCCCCGCAGCGAGTGGGGGCGAGGCTGAACCGCCCCTGCTCGAAGTGGCGGCCCGGCTCGACCGTCCGGAGCCGGGATTGCGACACGATGTGGAGCAGGTTCTCGAAGACCGTCACGCCCGACTGGTGGCCCTGACCGTGGAGGTCACCGGCCACGGAAAGCCCCTGGCCGACCATCAAGCCTTCGACGGCTTGGCCGATGTGCTTCCCGAACAGGTGTTTCAGTTGGCCTGGGAACGACACTTCGACGGGGATCCCCCGACCGAGATGGTGGCCGCATTTCACGAGCTCATCGAACAGGTGATGCAGGGGAACGGACGATGAGAATCCTGACGATTCGGGGGGAGAACCTGGCCAGCCTCGAGGGTCCGTTTGAGGTCGAGTTGGAGAGCGGTGTGCTCGGTCAGTCCGGGTTGTTCTCGATCACCGGGCCCACCGGCGCGGGTAAAAGCACCTTGCTCGACGCGATGTGTCTGGCCCTCTACGATCG
>JANQET010000121.1 GCA_028278265.1 Myxococcota bacterium | reverse complement strand
GGCTGGCGGATATCCGCGATTTTGCCACGGCCAGCGGTGCCAGGGTTCCTCCCATCGCTTGGGGAGAGGCGGCCGATCGCCCGCCCAACTGTTCTGAGGCCCACTGTTGCACGGGCCTCAACGGCGCCGGGGAGGCGGTCGATGGGGACGGGCTCTGTCCGCTGGTCTTCACCATGGACACTTCCGGCAACGGACTCGATCTCAACATCGTCACCGGCTTGAAAATGTTGGCCCGCTTTGCCGCCTTTGACGTGCTCACCGAGACCGAGGGCAAAACCAGCGGTGAGAATGGGGAGGTGCTCCCACCGGGCAAAACCACGGCCGATTTCATCAAGAAGATCACCCCAATATCATTTGTCAAACCCACCGATCCACCGGGACTGCCAGACCCGATCATCACCCCGAACGGATTCGAAAACGTGACCCCCGGAACCCAGGTGACCTTTGACATCGCGGCGTACAACGATTTTGTCGTACAAAACGACAACGCCCAGTTCTTCACCGCCACGATTCGAGTGCTGGCCGGCGACTGCGTTCCCCTCGACGAGCGTCAGGTCCTGATCCTAGTGCCCCCGAGCAATATCATCATCGAGTGAGCGGTTTTCAGAGGGGGTATCGGCTCGTGGCGTCGAACCCCGGATTCTTGAACCAAACAATTTGTCCGGTGACCCGATCCTGTCCCAGCCCATCGATCCAACCGTCGTGATCCAAATCTGCGGCCTGGCCGATCCGGCCTTCGACGGTAATCCGGCGTTCGGGCCAAAGGGATGAGACGCTGTTGAGATCGTTTTCGAACCAAGAGGAGGTGCCCATTTCGATACCGATGAGATCGATATCCTCATCATTGTCCAAATCGGCCATTGCCGTCGTGTCCGCACCATCGATTGGGCTGACGGTCCACGGTGTGTCGACAGTCGTGGGGTTGTGGTACCAGTTGCGGTTGGTCACCACATCGAGATACCCGTCCCCGTCGATATCCGCCAATGAGAGAGGCGACGTCTCTTCGCAGCTGTTGCAGATCGGACGGTCGACCGGGAACGCACCGGCACCATTGTTGGGCCACCAGGACATTCGGTCAAGCTCGGTGCTGTAGCTGACAATGTCCGGCACACCGTCCTGGTCGATATCGCCGAGTACTGCGCCATCGCCGACATATTCGAACGCGGTATCGACGACGTGTTGTGACCAGGCGGTACCGATTTGGTCGAGGTTCTCCAGCCAGACCAGGCCGTCGGCACCGATAGTAGCGACCAGATCCCCGTCCCCGTCACCATCGACGTCACCGACCGAAAGGGAGTTCACGATATACAACAAGTTGTTGAACTCCTCGACAATGGTGTGGCGGGACCAGCTCTTGCCGTCTCCATCCTCGTTGAGATAGACGAGAATTTTGGTGTTGATGTTGAGCGACCCCCCTTGGCAGACGACCACATCCGGGTCTCCGTCATCGTCGATGTCGGCAATCCGGATCAGCTTGGGATCGGTAAATTGAAAGTCGATGCCGCGCTGGGGCCAATTGTCGTCGATTATCCGGTCGTTCTCGAACCAAACGACCATGTCCGATTCGTCCGCCACGGCGGCGATGTCGAGATCCCCGTCCTGATCGAAATCTCCGGTGGCATAGTCCCTGATACCGATCAACGTGGAGCCGATGGGGAATGCCTGCCACAATTGGTCGTCATCGCTGTCGCTATCCCCACCGCTGTCGCTATCCCCGTCAGCATCTCCATCCCCGTCTCCATCCCCGTCACTGTCGCCATCGCTGTCTCCACCCCCGTCGGTTTCATTGTTGTCCGCATTTTTGTCGGTTTGCTGACAGCCGCTGGCGGTGAGTGCTGCCGTGACGAACAATACACCGAGACAGAAGACCGCTTTCATCTGCAGTATTTCTCCTTCTCGTAGTCATATAACCCCGCCCGGCGGATCTGTCCGCAACCGGGTTTTCGGCGCGGGATAATATCGCCATAAATGTAAATATTTCCTTAGATAAACCGTTATTGAAAAAGAGGATTATGTGAAGATCAATACTATCCAAACGACCGTGCTGGATCACCTTTTTGAAGGGGTCTACTACGTCGATCGCGAACGCAAGATACTGCTGTGGAATCGAGCGGCCGAGAGGCTCACCGGATTCAGCTCGGAGGAAGTCTTGGGCAGGCACTGCTTTGATGCGGTGCTGCGCCACGTCTCTGCTGAGGGCAAGTTGCTCTGCTTCACGGGCTGTCCGCTACAGGCGACCCTGAATGATGGCCAGGAGCGGGAGACGGAGATATTCTTACACCACAAAAAGGGCCATCGCGTGCCGGTCCACGTGCGGGTGGCACCGGTATTCGGAGAGAACGGCGATGTGATCGGGGCCGTGGAAATGTTCCGGGACGCCACCTCCGAGCTCGAGCAGAAAGAGCGGTTCGACTATCTCGAGCGGATGGCCTTTATCGACGTCCTCACCGGCCTGCCGAATCGAAAATACGTGCTGGATTCGCTCAAGGCCCGGCTCGAAGAGTTCAGGCGATTTGAGTGGTCCTTCGGGGTGTTGTTCATCGATGTGGATCATTTCAAGCGAATCAACGACGAGCACGGGCACAAGGTCGGCGATCAAATGCTCAAAATGGTCGCCGCGGCGCTGAAAGCGGCGTCCCGCAGGCTCGATATTGTCGGCCGACTGGGGGGCGAGGAGTTCGTCGCGGTGGTGACCAATGTCGACGAGAAGCGGCTGCTGACCGTGGCCGAGCGCTTCAGAACGCTCGTCGAATTTTCAGCAATGCGTGAGCTCAATAATCTCAGCGTCACCATTTCCATCGGCGCGGCGATGGCCCAAAAAGGCGATAGTTGCGATGCGCTGCTCGAACGGACCGATGAACTGCTCTACCAAGCCAAAAGAGCGGGCCGCAATCGGGTGGTCAGTTAGATATCAGTGTTAAACTTCAGGCCGATCGCTCCGCTGAACAGGCGCTTCTTGTCGTGATCGGCGATCGCGTCGTGGGCGTAGAGGTGGACCATGGCCAGCACGGTCGGTTGTTGCACCGAACCGCCGAACCAGGACTTGGCCACGGTCCAGGCCAGCATCGGACCCACTTTCCATTGGTAGGCCTTTTTGAGCGCCGTCTCCCCGTCGGCAAACACGTTGACCAGGTTGTTGTGGATGCCGAGACGAACCGCATGCCCGTCATCTTCCAGATTGGTCAATTCTGCCAATATTGACAGATCGCTGGTCAGGCTCCAGCTGCGATGGGAGGTCACCATGCCGACGAGGTAGTTGAAGTAGAGACCCTCGAACTTACCCGGATTCATGTAGAGCAGCTTGCCCTGATAGAGCATGATGAACCATTTCAACTTGATTCTGAAGGAGGGCCGAATGTTCACCGCCCAGGCGCGGGTGGTTTTGTGACCGATTTTGGCCCCGTTTTCTGAGCGGAAGGCGTAGGTCGTGTCGGAAAACTGACCCAGGTCATTGTAGTTCAGCACGCCGTATTTCAGCGCAAAGATGCCGATCATCATGTGGTAGAAATCGACCTCCAACCGCAGGATGGTCAACGGGGCCACGCCCACGGTGGCACCGTAATAGAAAAACGCCGGCGAAAGGGCGGCCACCGCGCCCACGCTGACATTGGCTTCGCGCCAGAGGATCGGTGCGTCCCTATCGAAGAACATGAACCGATGTTGGGGCGTCACCATCCACATCGCGCCCAGGGGTTTGATCTGTGCCCCCACCAAGTGGGGCATCTCGACCGTCGGTCTGTCGTCGTCCTGCGGCACCTCCGATTCCCCTACCGCGACAAAAGGGACGAAAAATGAAATAGCCACTATGATCAAGTACTGCCGGCCGGGCTGGATCAAACGCAAATTAACCATACGTAACCTCGCCTCCGCGGTTCGTTGACGACTGGATTGTCGAAAGGTATCAGCGGTTGCTGACCGAGTAAAACGCCTACCAGTTAAGAGCGGTTAAGCGCCGGACCGTTACGGGGACCCACCCAATTGACATCCCTCTAATCGTGCGGCCTCCTTTTGGCCGTGACACAAACTGGCACAACCAGCTGTGCTGGCTTAACTCTGTAACATGTTGATTATAAAAGGTTTTATCGCTGTTTGGGCTGTCTTTTGCGACTGGCATACTACCTGCAATTTCCAATCGGCCATCGAAAGGAGATCATGATGAATATTAGGTGTGTTCAGATAGCACTCGCGCTCTTTGCGGTCGTCTACCTGCTCAGTGGCTGCGGACGGGTGCCGGGGATCGGCGACGGAAGGCCCGATGCAGGTCCTGATAACATCTCGGAACAGTCAAGAGCCCAACTCATCCCGGCCGACGACTGCTCAGAAGTGTGGGCATTGACCCAAGAACGATACGTGAATGAGATGCTCCAGCGGCTGGAGTCCAATCAGGAGTGGATCATCGGCCGCCTCGACGGGGATTGCGGCGGGGACGGGGATTCGGACGCGGATTCCGACGGGGACACCGACTCTGACGGTGACAGTGACGGAGACGATGACGAAGCGGACGACGCGTCGGATACCAACAATCAGGTCGAAGGGGTGTACGAAGCCGATTTCGTCAAGAACGACAAATCCCATATCTATATCTTGGCCGATGAGCGATTTCAGATTATCGATGCCTGGCCCCCGGACCAAGCTCATCCGATAGCCTCGGTACCGATCGAGGGCATGCCCAAGAAGATGTTCGTGGTCAAGGATCGGGCGTTTATCTACTCCTCGCTAGCTCCGGTGCAATCGGACGATCCCGCATTCAATGAGCAGCTGTACAGCAACGGCGAGTACACCTACGGTTACGATTGTGATTTTGTCGGTGACGGGAGGCGGTTGAAGATCACCGTGCTCGACATTACCGACCGGACCCAGCCTCGCTTGATCCGCGAGACCTATTTCTCCGGTTCCTACCTCAACGCACGCCGCATCGATGAGACGGTCTACACCGTGTCGGTTTTCCCCCGGCTTTCGGTGAATTTTCCGTTTCTTCACTATTGGCCGGAAGAGTTGGCCGACCACATCTGGGCGTGCGGGGACGGCATTCCGTTCACTGAGGAGGAGATTGAGGAGGCCTTTGCCGATTTGGCCGCCAAAAACACGCTTTTGATCCAGCAAACCGACTTTGGCGATTTCATCCCCAAGATAGAGGACATTCGCTATACCGACAGTGGAAGCCAAATCGATGACTCCCTGCTTGACGAGTGTCCCAATTTCTATGTCTCCCCCGAAGGGGACGGGATGAACCTGATCTCCCTGTTGGCCACGGATATCGATGACCAATCCGGCTACACCAGCGCGACCATTCTGGGCAAACCGGGGGCTGTTTATGCCTCCCGGGAATCCCTCTATCTCGCTTCGCGCCACTACCAGCACCAGGTTGATCCGGACCACTGGTATTTCGATGAGGCTGTTCGCGATGCCACCACGGTGCACAAATTCGGATTTGAGCTTGCGGGCGCTGTCTCGTACCGGGGATCAGGGGTCGTCAAAGGCCGCATCCTCAACCAGTTTTCCATGGACGAACAGGGGGATTTCATGCGCATTGCCACCACCACCGGCCGGCTCCCCGACGCGCAGGTGCACAACACCCTCTCGATCCTCGGACCGAGCGAGGAGGGGTTGGCGGTCACCGGAATGATCGACGATATCGCACCCACCGAGGACATTCGCGCGGTCCGCTTCGACGGTGATGTGGGGTTCATCGTCACCTTCAAGAAAACCGATCCCCTGTTTGTGCTCGATCTGTCCAACCCGGAGGCGCCGGCGATCACCGGGGAGCTGAAAATTCCCGGATTCTCCACCTATATCCACCTGATGGACAACAAACATCTGCTGACCATCGGCTACGACGCCAATGATCAAGGGGACTGGGCCTGGTTTACCGGTATTCAGCTACAAATCGTCGACATCAGCGATCCGACGGATCCCCGGCTGATTCACAAAGAGGTCATTGGTACGAGGGGATCGTCGTTGGACGCCGCCACTGATCATCTGGCGTTCAACTACTACGCCACCCGCGATCTGCTCGCCTTTCCGATGGTGATTTGCGAAGGGGAGAATCCCGATGACATCTGGGATGTGCTGATGACCTTTAGTGGACTGTTGGTCTACGATGTGACGGCAGAAAATGGATTTAATCGACTGGGCGGAATATCCCACGTCGAAGGGGAGACCAATGACGACAACTGGGGCGAATGCGAGCATTGGTGGACCGATCCGAACACCAAGGTGAAAAGGAGCGTGTTCATGGAGGACTACGTTTACTCGATTGCCAAGGATTTGATCAACGTGGCCAAGGCGAACGATCTGGCGAATCCGGTCGCTCAGATCCCTTTAATCGATTGACCGCCTGACAATCCCCGGTGCTCGAGCTCAACCGCCGTGCTCGGACCCCACTGGGCGGACGAGACCGGTCGAGACACCGGTCCCGGTCTGAACCACCAGAGTGAAACTGCCTTATCTGCCGCAATGCCGGTTGACACCCGCCGACCTCCCGGTCTTACTCACGATGGTATTGCGAAATCACAGAACCGGTTATAAGCTGCGTTATGGCTGTGGACTACAACAACGCGGACGTGCTCACCCTATTGAAGAACCGAAACCGACAGGTTCAAGAAGAAGTCTACAAGGCGGAGAAGATGGTGCTCGAGAAAATCGCCGGTGCCATTTTGCGGTCGTCAATCGATGCGGAACAGCTGGTGGCCGATGTCTTCACCGATTTTCTCTTTCACTATGTGGATGGGGTACAGCAGAGTCGGTCTATTCGCGCCTACCTCCAGATGATGACCCGTCGACGGGCAATCCGGGCGCGGGAAAAACACCTCAGTCTGGTCCCCCTGCAACCGGAGCTTCGAGCATCCAATTCGGCGAAAGACCCGGAGGAGCGGATCGACGATCGGCTCTGGCGTCAGTGGCTGGACATCTGCCTCCGACGGGTGCGCTCGAGCGCGCGCAAGATTCTCAAGCTTCATTTTGGGCACGGGGAGAGCTATTCCACTATCGGCGATCACTTGGGCGTCACCAAGCAAGCTGTCGGCAAGGCCATCAAGAAAAACCTACAGGTGCTGAACCAGTGCATCAAGAAACACCGCGCCGACTACGCCAATGCAAGATGAGCCAATGAGCACCGATGGCATTGAGGAAAAACTCGCCGAACTGCTCCATCCGGAGGCAGCCGACGGAGAACCCTGTTCAGCTGATCTCTATCGCTATGCATCCGGCGATATGACCGACGCCGAGGCGGCACAATTCAAAATGCACTTGGCCCAATGCGACCACTGCCGTACGGATTTGAGCGAATTCGAGCTGATCGGGGCTCAGCCGACCCCGACGGCGCTTCCTCGGCGTTGGCGAACGATCACGAGCGTCGCCGTCGCAGCAGCGGCGATGATCGCCATTGTGCTCGTCTGGGGCACGGGAGTGCTGGACCGGGGGGAGGAGCAGGGGCGGACACCTGCACAGTTCAGGCCCAAATCCGGATACAAGCTGCACCTGGCGATCGATCGGGGGGGAGAGCGGTTCACCGCCGCCGTCGATCAAGTGTTCGAGCCCAATGATGTGATCGGCTTCTTCTACACGGCCCCTAAAGCGACCTGGCCGGTCATCTTACACGGCGACGGACAAGGAAAGATCACCCGTATCTTTCCGGCCGACAAACCGGTCCGCTTACCCGCCGGCGTGGAGCAGCCCCTTCCGGTGACAGTGGTGGTGGAGCAGGGCAGGGATTGCGAATGGATCGCCGCGTTTTTCGACGATCGGGCGCCCCAATTGAGGGTGTTGGAACGCGCTTTCCGACAGATGATTAAACAACGACGTGCCGAATGTGTGTTAGGTGGAACAAAAATTCCCCACGGCAGCGTCGAATCGATTATATTAAATACTGGAAGTAAGACCAAATGAGACAATTTTTCTTGGGTGCAATCGTCATTCTCGGGATTGCGGGCCCTATCTGCGCCAACGCTCAAGTGCCCGCGCCGGTGCGCTACGCCCTGGTCATCGGTAACAACCACGGCAATGCGCCCAGCGACCTGGCGCTCCCCGACTTGGAACACGTCGAGTGACACCCCACTACCTAACCGGGAACTTTCCTTTTTAGCTGTTGTCCAAATTGATTGAGTTGGCGATGGTGCGCTAGCCGCCAGCACAACTCTGTTCGGTCGGATTTGTTTATTTGTTTCATCATCTTCTCAGATGAGAGGGGAGTCGTGCGTTATGAGGTTCTGTTCTGTTTTCATCGGGGTAGTTGTCTTATTGATCATCCCCTTTGTCTGTAATTCTTCGTGGGCGCGGGAACGCTCATCTGCTGCGTTCAAGACCACTCATGTGACCTTGTACGATTGCGGACTGACGCAGCTCGAAAAACGGGCAGTGGTCCATGGCGCGAAGCGGCTGAGCATCGACGTCACCCTGGCCCACCTGGATGATCTGCTGGCCAGTCTGGTGGTGGCCACTGACGATCGCGTCCGGGTTAAGGGGGTAAACTTTCCCAGCGTGCGCAATTTGGGCCAGGCGATCGAAGCGGCCAGCATGGCCAAGGTGTTTTCCGAGGGCGAGGAGGAGGTCACCATGCCGGCGGATCTGCCGGGCTACCTGGAGGCGCTGATCGGTGTGAAAGTGGCGGTGAAGCTGCGTCGGGGAGCAGTTCAGCGGGGCGTGGTGTTGGCCTGTGTCGATGATCAGGATCCGGCTCACTTGTCCTACATCGAAGACAAAGACGGGAACATCAAAAGAGCGCGCTCCCCTCAATCCCTGGTATTGGTCACTCCGGCGGGCGTGATGACCTGGATATCGGTGGACCAAATCGCCAGCGTGACCCCTGCCTCGAAACGAGAAGCGGCCGCAGTGCGCACCTTTGCCAATCAGCTGAGCAAATCGAACGGGTTTGCCGAGACCACTGTCGAGTTGGAAACGACAAAGGGATCGAGGGGACAGATCGCCGCGAGCTTCATTCGACAGATTCCGTTTTGGCGCACGGTGTACAAGGTGAAGGTGAACCGAAAACAGGTAGTCCTCGAAGCGTGGGCAGTGGTCCACAACGACACCACCGAAGATTGGGAGAATGTGCAGATGTCGCTGATATCCGGCCTGCCCAAGTCGTATGTGCTCTCGATCGCCTCCCCGCGCTATCGGCATCGGGACACCCTGATGCTCGCCGAAGACAGCGACTTGATGCCGCAGCTCGGTTCCCAGTCCGCAGATTCGCTGCTGTTTGACTTCGACGGTCTGGTGGTGGGCGAAAACTACGGCTACGGCGGGTTGGGGATCATGCTGGGCGGTGGGAGAGGCGGCAGGGGCAGCGGAAGTGGCACCATTGGACATCGTGTGGTGGGGACCACCGGCGACAGTGCTTCGAGTTCGCTGCTCCAAGTGGGATCCCCTGCGGCTGAAACGCAGACAGTGGCCGCCGTGGAAAAGGAGATTTCGACCTACCGGGCGATGAACCGGGTGAGCATCGCCGCGCGCACCTCGAGCCTGGTGCCGCTGATCCGACACACTATTGAAGGGGGTATCTACACGTTGATCGAAGATGGGGATGTAGCGAGGACCTGCATGAGGGTAAACAACAACACGGGGCTGGTGCTTCAACGGGGAATCGCCAGTTTCTACATGGACGGGCGTTTTCGTGGTCAGGCCGAGTTGGAGCGCACGGAGTCGTCAGAGGTCGGCGTGTGGTGTTTTGGCCGAGATCCCGACGTTACCGGACACCGCATGGCAACGGTGACCGAGATCGCCCAAGTCCTTCAGTGGAAGAACGGGCAGCTGTGGTCCCACAATCTCAGGCGCACGGAGTACGACTATCGGGTCAACAACAAGGCAGGGCAGGAACGGTCCATCGCCCTGGAGGTTCGGCATGTCTCGAACGGGAAAGTAGTCTCACCCAAAAGGCTGTTGTCCACTGAAACGAACAACCGAAAACTGTACCCGTTCGAAATTTCCGCCCGAAGCAAACACCGGCAACAGGTGGTCGTGGAAGAGGGCGTAATGGCGCAAGTGGGGTCTGATCTGCAGAGCTTGGCCCGCATCGCCCGCACCAAAACCCTCCCCCAAGCGCAGCGGGAGATTGTGAACAAAGCCTATGACTATCTGCAACAGGAGCGACAGCTTAAGGAAAAAATCGAACTCGCCAAAGAACGCCACCATGCCCCCCATCGAGCTTCCGGCGACGATATCGGTCGGTTCAATCGGGAGGTCCCTGCGCAGCCGGTCGGCGAGCTGGCCCAGAGATGTCTCGCCCTGATATTCCGGCCAGTCGACAAACACTGCCCGCTCCAAGGTACGCCACGGACCCCTGTACATCGCCGAATCCGCCCCCATCCCGGGCAACACATACAGGGTCTCATGCAATCGCTGGGTCAATTTGAGCTCCTCGTCTGCTATACGAAAATCCACCGGACGCACCTCGGCACTATGTTGTGATATGCTGTGTAGATGCAACCGTGGCGACACACGACCGAGGAAAACGAACAACCCATTCACACGGTGCAAATAACAGATTTTGAGATCCTCAAGACCGAGGTAACCGTGAAGTAATACGCCGCTTGTATGGATGCCGGCGCATGCCGGACAATTCCTGTGGCCGAAGGCAATATTTGGAACCATTGGACCGCCGATGGGCCGATTCCCGGTAGATTGGAGCACCCTGTCAATAGGCTCGACTGGACAAAAGCTGTTGATTTTTGTGAGTGGATCGGCGGTCGATTGCCCAGCGAAGCGCAATGGGAACAAGGTAACCGGTTGCGGACGCAATGGCGGTCCCACTATGACGAGGATTACTTTTACCACTCTGCTCTCGGGTTTCGCTGTGCCCGGAGTATTCCGGTGCGCCCGGGCCCTTTCAAATAACGCTCGCCAGCCGGGGTATGGTCTGATATTTTGCTCGCGCCAGCGTGTCGAAAGGCGATCGCGCGGGTAGCGGCTTTGATGGAGGGCGACCCATGTCTTACTTTGTTCGAGTATTTTGTACTGAGTCCGATATTCCGACCCTCGCCCAGGTATTTGAATATGCCAAATCCTATGGGGTGGATTTGGCTATCGACGAAACCAACGGTAAAACCGATGTGAACACGTCCGACTGGTCAGAAGCAGAGATTCTCTACAAGCCGGGCAAGCTGCCGCTCGTGGTGGAGTGCAATCGCGACGACGGCACGACCGACTGCGACGCCCGCGCCGAGCCGCAGGAGTTCATCGAGGAGATCGGCGCCCCCGGATTATCCCTAGCCAAGCGCCAGGTGATAAAACACCTCAAAGCGACCAAATTCATCATCGCCACCCAACTGCTCAACGACATCGACGAAGACGGCTACAACGCCAACGGAACATTCCTAAGCTACTTCGTCGACCTCTGCGGCGGAATGATCCAAGCCGACCACGAGGGATTCTACAACGGCGACAAACTGATCCTGAAAATGTGACAACTGTTGGGGTCCGACCAACTGTTGGGGTCCGACTGTTGGGGTCCGACCCCAACAATTGACATTTTAGTCGCACTCTATTGCGGCCGATAGCCGGCTGAGGTCCTCTTCCATTTCTGCGCAGGTTTCTTCGCAGAGCTGGATGCTGTCCCGGTTGTTGCCCAGCCAGATCCAGCCGGTTCCCTCGCGACAGTCCGGTACGAGCTCAATCAATTCATCGTCGAGGTACAAATTGAGGTGATCTTTGCTGCCTCGGTCGATCTTCTCTATTGGGAAAACGGTGCAGCTGCTCACCGAAGCCAAAATGGTATCAAAGGCCTGCTCCAGTTGGTCTTTGTTTTGCACATCCAGGTATTCGGAAAATTCGGTGCCACCGGCCTGGGCAATGGCGTCGAGCTGCTTCTCGCTCACCTCCTCGCCGAAACCGATAACCAGGGTGCGGACGCCCCGGTCGGTCAGGAGATCAGCAGTGACCTGTTGCAGATCGCTCGGTTGCGCGGGAACGATGGCCACCGCAGGGTGAGTGCCGCAAGAATCCGCACCATCTGAAACGAGCAGCAAAAATCCCGGCTGATCGCCGCTGACAAATTCTTTGGCGTATTCCTTTTGGGTAAATCTCTTCAATCCCTGATACAGGGGCGTTGTGGTGGCCTGCTCAGGGATCAGCTCATTAATGGAGTCGATAATCTTATCGACATTGTTTTTCCGTGTATCTTGAACGATCGGTTTGTTCGACACGCAGCCGCCGCCCCGTTTGGGAAATACATCAAACCCAAATTCGATGTTTGTGCCACGATACTGGTCGAGAATCTCGATGAGTGCCCCGCGGGCCTGACGCCATTTAGAAGGAGTGCCGTCGTTCATCGAGCTGGAGACGTCCAGCAGAATCATCACCTTGGGAAGTGCGGTCGCGAGCGTGATGTCCGAACCGTGACACTGTGGTTCGGGGAGGGCCAACGGATCCGGATCTTCGTATTCATCAATCAACCCCGTTTTCCAACACCCGACCAGAAACAACACAACCCCCACCCCTGCTAAGCGCACGACAGTCCTACGCATATCTATCTCCATTCGGTAAGTGAATCACAACTCCAGCAGTTCAGCCGGCCTGTATAGATAGACGGGCCGAGAAGCGACATGGGGAAAAAATTTCATTCCCGCCCCTTGAGCTGATGAGGCCTGGACTGTATTGATTGTGTAGACAAACTGACGTTGATCGGGAGAACAGATGAAGGATTTGATCAATACTCAATCAATACCCCGAGACACCCTCGAGGCGATTTGGCGGCTCGTCGGGACTGATGAAGATTTGCGCAGTGCGGGCATGGTCGCCTGTTCCTTTCAGGGCAGTGGAACCCGGACGCGAACGACGTTTTTTCAAGCGTTCGACCAGCTCGGATTGAAAACCATCGAGCTGCCGGCTTTTCTCGATACCGCAGAACGGGCCTCCGACCTGGCCGGATACCTGGACCAGTTTTACTCGCTGTATGTCATTCGCTACCGGGATCACGAGAAACTCGAAGCCTTTGCCAAAGCCTCCAAGCGACCGGTGATCAACGCCATGTCAGCCCGGGAACATCCCTGCGAAGCGATCGCGGACGCCCATTGGTTCCACACCTCGGTGAAGCCGCTGGACCAATCGCGCGTCCTGCTTTGGGGCCCGACCACCAATGTGCTGCGGAGCTGGCAACATATCGCCGGTACGGCCGGCGCAGTGGTCAGTGTGATGAGTAAGGGAGCGGAAACCCTGCCCGTCTCAGTGGATCTCGTGATCACCGATGGGTGGCCCAGCTACTTCGCGGATCCGGCGCTGAGCCTGACCCAGGCCCACCTGGAGCACATGGGATTGCCCATGCTCCTCCCCACCCCACCTTTCACCATTGGACAGGAGGTGGCGTTCGATCCGCTGGCGTACAAGAATTTCACCGGTTACGAGCAAAAAGGGTCTCTCTTGACCGTGCAGAAAGCGATTATCCAATATCTCATCAACGGAAACAAACAGCGGGATTGATGACCACGGCGCAGGAGAGACCCGTTGATAGCCCCGCATAACCATCCCAAGATCGCGACGCAACAGCTGATCCTGCGTCGGTTCGAGCTCACCGATGCGGCTGCGGTTCAGCGCCTCGCCGGCGACCGTGCCATTGCCGACACCACTGTGGAGATTCCCCACCCCTATGAAAACGGCGTCGCCGAGAGCTGGATATCGACCCATGCCGAGGAACTCTCGAGCGGTGCGGGAATTCACTTCGCGGTCACGCTAAAGTCGACCCGGGAGCTCGTCGGCTCAGTCAGCCTGATGAAGATCGATCAGCGGCACGCCCGGGCCGAGCTGGGCTATTGGATCGGACAGGCCTACTGGAACAACGGGTACTGCACCGAAGCGGCGCGCGGGTTGATTCAATTCGGCTTTCGCAAACTGCGGCTCAACCGTATTTTTGCCCGGCACTTCACGCGAAACCCGGCCTCGGGCGCCGTGCTGAAGAAAATCGGCATGCAGTACGAAGGGCTGCAGCGCCAACATTTCTACAAGTGGGGCATTTTCGAAGATGTCGCGCTCTACGCGATCATAAATCCCAACCACGACTGATTTGTCCCTCCTTCGAGGACTCACACGCTTCAACATGGCAAGGATATCAAATCCTGGTATGCTCCTTGCTCATACAATCGAAAAAATGTGCTGAGAAAGAGGGACCAAATGCGGCGGATACTTCGAGGACTGATGGGTGTGTTTCAAACGGTGTTTGGCGTTGTTCACTGGACGCGGCCTCCCTGGCTCCAGGCGATCAATCGAAAGCTCCCCCCTCCGTTCGGCGGCGGGAACCAGCGGCAACGGTGGTCCCGGCGGGGAAAGAAAGCTGCTATTTTGAGCAGTTTTCTATTTTTGATAGTATTGGCCCTGGCGTTCTACGCCTTCTGGTACGAACCCCCGCTGCCCCCGGGAGTGGTCGAGCTCGAAGCCCGTGTGGTCGCACCGGGACTCAAGCCCATCGGGGATGAATACCTGCCCAAACCGCTGATCATCAATTTCAACGGCTCTGCCGCCCGCATCGAACAGGTGGACAAGGTGTTGACCGAGGGCCCGGCCCTGAACCCAAAAATCGCAGGCGAATGGCGTTGGGTCGGAGATGCCTCCCTTCGGTTCGATCCGGTTGAGGATTGGCCAATCGGAACCGAGTTCTCCCTGCGATTTTCCGAGACATTTCTCGCCGATCAAGTGGTCCTGCCCGAATACGACTACAGTTTTGAGACCTCCTCCTTCAAGGCGAGCATCGAACGGCTGACCTTTGAGCAGGACGAGGCCGATCCCACGCTGAAGAGCGTCGTGGCCAAGATCAGTTTCAGTCACCCGGTGGACAGCTCAGCCCTGGAACAACGAATTCGGTTTCTCCTCGCAGATGCCAAGAAAAAGGGCGAGGGAGAAACGTTCGGATTCGAGACAGAGTACGACAAGAAAAAGGGCGTCGCGTTTGTCCGGTCCCACCGCATTCCGATCCCGATGCACGATGCGAAGATGACCCTCACCCTCGCCGAGGGGATCCGCGCCGCGGTCGGCGGACCGGGCACTGACGAGGAGCGGACCAAGTCGGTCACCGTGCCGGGCATGTACAGCTATTTTCGCATTCAATCGTCCGAGCTGGCCTTTGCCCGAAACCAAGAGAACGAACCCGAGCAGGTGTTGGTGATAAGCGCCACGACACCGGTGCACGAAAAGCAAATCCGCAGGCACTTCAAGGCCTGGGTCTTGCCCTTGCACAAGCCCGCCCTGGACGGGGAAAAGAAACGGCTGAAGTACAGCTGGGGCAACACCGCGGAGATCGGCCCGCGCATTCTGGATCGCAGCGAGCCGCTCCGGCTGGAGCAGATCCCCGGAGAGCGGGAATACGGTAAGCTCCATTCGTTCCGCTTCAAGGCCCAGCCGGGCCGCTACATCTACCTCCAATTGAAAAAAGGGTGCAAGGCCTGGGGCGGCTACGTCCTCGCCGATACGTTCGACCGCATCTTTCGCGTACCGGAATATCCCCGGGAGCTGACCATCATGCACGAGGGCGCCATCTTGGCCACCAGCGGTCAGAAGAAGCTCTCGGTGATGATGCGCGGCCTGCGCGGGGTAGCGATCGAGCTGTCCCGTGTGTTGCCGCGAGAGCTCAACCACTTTGTCAGTCAAACCGGCGGGTCATTTGCCGATCCCCGCTTTACGGGCTACTCCTTTGATGAAGAAAACGTCGCCGAAATTTTCGTCGAGAAACGGGCGCTGGACCACGCTGATCCGGCGAAAACCCAATACACCTCGATCGACTTCAGCAAACACCTCCGTTCCGCGACCAGCGGCATCTCCCACGGCCTGTTTCTGCTCAAGGTGCGCGAGTGGGATCCTAGCCACGACACCATTCGCAGCCGGTCGGACCGACGGCTGGTGTTGGTGACCGACCTGGGACTGTTGGCCAAAAAGGACGCCAAGGGCGACCTGCACGTGTTTCTCCAATCAATTCGCAGCGGCAAACCCCGCGGCGGGACGCTGGTAGACATACTGGGCAAGAACGGTCTACCCGTACTGACCCGGCGGACCGACCCATGGGGCTACGTGAAATTCCCCGCGCTGACCGATTTCAAGCGGGAAAAGGAACCCGTGGCGATCGTGGCCCGCAGCGGTGATGATTTTTCTTTTCTCCCCTTCGGCCGATCCGATCGGTCGCTCAATTTCTCCCGCTTCGATGTGGGTGGGAGGTATACCGACGGCAAGCCGGACCAGCTCAACGCCTACCTCTTCTCTGATCGGGGAATCTACCGGCCAGGGGATCAGATTCATCTGGGGATGATCGTCAAAGCCACGGACTGGCGAACCGAGCTCGAGGGAGTGCCGTTGCAGATCACGATCACCGATCCCCGGGGGGTGAAGGTCTTCTCCGACCGGGTCACCCTGCCGGCCAGTGGATTCATCGAGGCCGACTATACCACCCAGGAGAGCTCCCCCACCGGCTCGTACGATGTACACCTGCATCTCCTGCAGGACGACAGGATCGAGCGGATGATCGGCTTCACCTCGGTCCGCGTGGAGGAGTTCCTGCCGGATCGGATGCGCATCCGCGCGGCGTTCGAACCCCGGCCACAAGAGGGTTGGTCCACCACGAACCGGGTGCGCGCCCGGGTCTCCCTGCACAATCTGTTCGGGACGCCGGCGACCAATCGCCGAGTAACCGGCCGCATCGCGTTGTCGGCCTGGTATCCTTCGTTCAAGGGGTATCGGGACTACCTGTTCAGCGACCCCAGGGCGGCCAAGAACACCTACAATGAAGCGTTGAGCGAGCTGGTGACCGATGAGCAGGGGGAGGTCGTGTTCGATATTGATCTGTCGAAGTTCCAGGCGGCCACCTATGCCCTCACCTTTTTTGCCGAAGGTTTCGAGGCCGAGGGGGGCCGCAGTGTCTCGGCCAAGGCGCGAATGGTCGTCTCGCCGCTCGATTATCTGGTGGGTCACAAGACCGACGGCGGCGGGTTGCGCTTCATCGACAAAGAGAGCGAGCGAAAGCTCCACTTCATCGCCCTGGGCGGGGCGCTGGAGAAAAAACGGGTCACCGGGCTGACCGCGGTGCTCAACGAAAAGCGGTACGTTTCCACCCTCGTGCGCCAGCACAGTGGGCTCTATCGCTACGAGTCGGTGGAGCGGTTGTTCGAGCGCAGTCGCAAGTCGCTGACGATCCCCCAGCAGGGCCGGAGCTACCCCCTGCCGACCGATCAGCCCGGCGAATTCGTGCTGACCATCGAGAACAAAGACGAGGATATCTTGGCCAAGATTCCCTTTTCCGTGGCCGGCGCGGCCAACCTCACCGGGAGCCTGGAGCGTCAGGCCGAGCTCTCGATCAAATTGGACAAAAAAGACTATGGGCCGGGGGAGGAGATACAGATCAGCATCAAAGCGCCCTATGCCGGGGCCGGCATCATTACTATTGAACAGGACAAGGTCTACGGGTTCAAGTGGTTTGCCAGCGATACCAAAACATCGGTCCAGACGATTACCGTTCCCCGCGACGTCGCGGTCAACGCCTACGTCAATGTGGCCTTTACCCGCAAGCTCGACTCACCGCAGGTATTTATGAAACCGTTGTGCTATGCGGTGCAGCCGTTCTCATTGAAACGCACGGATCGCATCCAGGAGATCGCGCTGGAGGTGCCCGAGCTGGTCGAGCCCGGTCAGAAACTGACGATTGGGTACACCACCGGAACCCCGAGCCGAATTGTCGTGTTCGCCGTAGATGAGGGTATTTTGCAGGTCGCCGGATACAAAACCCCCGATCCCCTCGGTCACTTTCTGGCCAAGCGCGCCCTCGAGGTGAGCACCACGCAGATATTGGATATGCTGCTGCCCGAATCCCGCTCGTTTCACGCCCCCTCCAAGACCGGCGGCGGTGACGAGGAGGAAGAGGGGCTCGGGCAGAACCTCAACCCGTTCAAGCGCAAACGGGAAAAACCGGTGGTCTACTGGTCGGGCATCGTGGACGCGGACCAGACGCGCCGGGAGGTGAGCTATGACGTGCCGATCTACTTCAACGGCTCGATGCAGGTGATGGCCGTGGCCGTGGCCCGGGACCGGTTGGGGGCCAGCCAGACCAAGACCACGGTGCGGGGCCCGTTCGTGATCTACCCCAATGCCCCGGTGTTCGCCGCGCCGGGGGATCAGTTCGAGGTCTCCGCCTCGGTGACCAACAACATTGAAGGATCGGGGGCCCAAACCCCAGTGGCCGTCTCGTTGACCGCGTCCGACAATCTCGAGATCATCGGCGCCGACACCCAAAAACTGCAGCTCGGGGAAGGGCGTGAGGCGACGGTGCGATTCCAGGTGCGGGCGCTCCCGTCGCTGGGCAACGCCACGCTGACCTTCACCGCCAAACACAAAGGGAAAAAGGTCGATTACGACACCACGCTCAGTGTGCGTCCGGTGGCGCCGCGGATGACCACCCTCAAAGCCGGATCCGTGCGGGACGGCAAGAAGACGGTGCCCGTCGAGCGGCAGCTGTATCGGGAGTACCGCAAGCTCAAGGTGTCGGTCTCACCCCTGCCCCTGGTATTGGCCGACGGACTGACCGACTACCTGGAAAAATTTCCCCACGGCTGCACCGAGCAGCTGGTCAGCCAGGCGGTACCGGCCTTGGTCTTTGGCGGACACCCGGAGTTCGGCTTCAATCGCGCGGTCTCCCGGCGGGCGGTCGCCCGTGCGATCCGCATGCTCCGGGTGCGGCAAAACGAGGAGGGGGCCTTTGGCTATTGGGCGGCCAATTCCCATGTCTCGGATTACCAAGTGGCCTATGCCACTTTGTTTCTCACCGAAGCCAAGGAGCGCGGACACGCGCTGCCCGGTGAGATGCTGCACAAGGCGATCACCTACCTGAAGATGGTGATCAATGAACGGCCGGATTCCCTGACCAAGGCCCGGCTGAACGCCTTTGCGATTTACGTCCTGGCCCGCAACGGCAAGCTCGCCCCCGGTCCGCTGGCCGGCCTGAGGGAGTATCTGGCGCTGGACAAGGAGCGGCGCTGGCACAAGGATATCATCTTGGGCTATCTCGCTGCCACCTACCGGTTGATGCAGGACAGGCGGGAGGCAGGGACGCTGGTCGGCGAGGTGGACCTGGGAGCCGCGACCGGTGAGGATCTGGAGGCGTTTTACGACGCCCAATCCTACCGTGGGATGATGCTCTACTTGTTGGCCAGGCACTTCTCCGAGCGGTTGGAGGAAATCCCCGCTGCGGCGATCGACAGCATTGCCGACGACGTGGCCCGCGGGCGGTACAACACCATCTCTTCGGCACAAATTATTTACGGGCTGGAGGCGTATGGCAAGGCGGTCAATAACAGCCAGGGGGCCAACCGGGCCGAAACGATTCGCGTCTTTGAAGTGGACGAGGCGGGTCAGAAAAAACCGGTATCCCTCGAGGGCAAATTGATCGCCAGAGGGGCGTTCACACCAACCGCCCGACAGCTCGAGGTTCAGTCGGAAAGTGATCTGCCGGCGTTCTTTTCGGTGAGTGTCGCCGGATTCGATCGGGATGATCAGCCGATCGAGCACCACAAACACGGGGTGGAGATCTTCCGCGAGTACCGCACGGTCGAGGGCAAGCCGATTGAGAAAGTGGGATTGGGAGCCGAGATCGAAGCGGTGATCAAGCTCCGGTCCCTGGGGGACGCCGTGGCCAACTTGGCGGTGGTCGACCTCCTGCCCGCCGGGTTCGAAGTGGTCATCAACAGTGACGCCAGCCAATCGGGCGGGGGTCGGATCAGCACCCCGGCCTCGACCTGGCGCCCGGAATACGCGGACGTTCGAGAGGATCGGGTGGTGCTCTACGGCGGTATCGGCTCTTCGGTGAAGACATTCGTCTTCCGCATCAAAGCGATTGCCAAGGGTCGCTTTGCCGTGCCGCCGGCCCACCTGGTCTCATTGTACAACCCCGAGATTCAGGCGAACACCGGGACCGATGTCATCGTGGTCGGTGAGCCCCATTGATGAAGCGGCAGAGCACCAGCAGCCGAGAAGCGCTCAAGGGTTGGGTGATCGGATCGGTCACGGTGGCGGCGGTGGTTGCCTTCATCGTCCAGGGAGGTCCCTCCTCGCTCCTGTCCGGCTATTCGTTCAGCCAGGAGGTCTACGATCGCCAAGGGCGGCTGCTGCGCCTCACCACGGCCGAGGACGAGCACTTCAGAGCCTATGTGCCGTTGAGCGACATCTCCCCTGAATTAATCGAGGGGGTGTTGTTCTTTGAGGATCGCTATTTCCGATATCATCCCGGGGTCAACCCGGTCGCCCTCGTCGAAGCGGCGGTGGAAACCTATCTTTTGGGCCGCAAGCGTCGGGGCGCCTCCACGATCACGATGCAGTTGGCGCGACTTCATTTCGGCATCGATTCGCGCTCACCCTGGGGTAAGCTGAAACAGATCGTCGCCGCAGTGCGGCTGGAAGCCCGTTACACCAAAGACGAGATCCTCGAGGCCTATTTCAATCTCGCCCCGTACGGCGGCAACGTGGTCGGTGTGCGGGCGGCGAGCCTGATCTACTTCGGCAAGCAACCCTCGGCGTTGACCTTGGCCGAGTCGCTGCTGCTGGGGGTGATCCCACAAAATCCCAACCGGCGCCGGCCGACCTCCCAGGGGGTCGAGCCCGACGAACTGCGGCGAGCGCGAGTGCGCATCGCGCGGGTATATGCCGAGCAACATCCCGACGTCAGTCGCGCCGAGCTGGGCTTGACCCACCCCCTGGAGATGAGGCCCGCGACCGGGATCCCGTTTGCCGCGCCCCACGCGACAACCGATCTATTGCAAAGAGAGAAACGGGCCGGAAAAATCGAGACCACGATCGATCTCAGGCTCCAGCGGCGTATTGAACGGCGCGTTGCCTCCTATATCGAGCGGCACCGATCCCGGGGGGTCGACAACGGGGCGGCGATGCTCGTCGATCACCGCACGATGGAGGTGCTCGCCCTGGTCGGTTCGGCAGATTTCCACAACCCGGCGATCGATGGGCAGGTGAGCGCGGCCAGGTTCCGTCGGTCCCCCGGGTCCACCTTGAAACCGTTTGTCTACGCCCGGGCCATCGATCAGGGGTTGATTCACCCCGGATCCCTGATTGAGGACGCGCCGGCGAGCTTTGCCGATTACACGCCGCACAACTTCGACGGCCAATTCCGCGGTCCCCTGAGCGCCACCGAAGCGCTGGTGCGCAGCCGCAACATCCCCGCGCTGAAATTGGCGGCCCGGCTCGATCAGGGGGGCCTGTACGGATTGCTCAAGGCGGCCGGGGTAAAGCAACTGCGGCCTGCCGGCGACTACGGCCTGCCCGTGGTGTTGGGGGGCGTGGAGTTGACCATGGCCGAGTTGGTGGGGCTCTACGGGATGCTGCCGGCCGGAGGCATGTACCGCCCGGTGACCTATGTGCGACAAACCGCCGAACAATCCCGCAGATCCGGCGTCCGACTGATCAGCGCCGAGGCGGGATTTCTGGTGCTCGACATGCTGGGTCAAAACCCCCGCCCCGGACAACATTTCAGCAACGAGTGGATCTCCGGCCCGGCCCGCGTCGCCTGGAAAACGGGCACCTCACCGGGCAGTCGGGACGCCTGGTCGATCGGGGTGTTCGGCCCGTATGTCCTGGCCGTGTGGGTGGGCCGATTCCCCGGCGGGGAGAGCCCGGCCTATGTGGGGCGCGAGACGGCGGCACCCCTGTTCTTCGACATCGTCGACGGGTTGCGCCCTTTCTCGGCA
>JANQET010000083.1 GCA_028278265.1 Myxococcota bacterium | reverse complement strand
AACCAGGAAAACGCGGACCAAACGCAAGAAGAATTTAACTTCTAGACCGCCACTTGTGGCGGAAATCATGCCACCCGTTCTACGGGTGGTATTGACCCGCTCTCTGTTCTTTAGAACAACACCTCGTGGGTCACTTTGCTGGTCAGCTCCCGAAACCGGGGCACCGCAGCTGACCTGTACGCCTTTTCCACGCAGCGTTTGAATTTCCCTTTTACGTACAGTGCCTGGACCCCGGACACCTTGCCATCCACTCCGTTGAAAGTGACGATTACAGCGCTCCTGTCCCCTGGTGTGGCCTGCTCGGGAAATTGACGAATGCACTCCCGGGCCGCTTGGTCCCACTTGGTCAGCTCCCGTTCGGCCTGCTGGTAGTTCAACCGATCCGGAGCGCCGGCCAGCGGGTCGGGTACCCTCTTGTTGTACATCACGACGGAGATATAGTTGCCGCTGAAACAGGAGGCCCGTACCGCCCCCAACGACTGGGAGATGCACTTGCCCAGTGGCGTAGACGGAAACTTGCGCACCCGTTTGTAGTCGACGAAGTTGGGATAGTGCCCGGCCAGAATTTTCAACGGCGGCATGGGATGGCGTTTCTTGGCGCTGCCCTGTCCAATCCGGGTCGCCAGGTGGTAGACACCGTGGCGCTTCACGCAGGCGCGTATCCGGGGCTTCAGTATCGCCTCGGCTTGCGCCTTGGTCACCACCGGAACATCCTCGGCGGGCGGCGAGATCGGTTTTCGTCGACGTCTCCGTTGCGGTTTGTCCGGTTTCACCCGGGGGTCGGTATGATTGGAAACAGCTGTTTTCGGGGGGATGGGCTTTGCCGCGTCGGCAAACTGCTGTTCGATCTGCTGCAGCTCCCGCTGCAACCGTCGTGCCTCGCTGGGTGTGTGCACGGTTTGTATCGGCGCGGGAGACGGTGGTTCAGCAGCAAACTGATCGGCAATGAGCGGAATCAGCGCACTTAACCCAACTACTCCGATGACGATGTAGATCCACGCTTTCGACGATTGATAGGTCTGAGGGGGCACCGGTTGCGCCGGACGGTTTACCCGCTGACCGCTGATCGACAGCCGACCGTTTCGGTATTCGGCACCGCAGTAGGTGCACCTCACCTTGCCGGCAAATTCCCCTTGGGGCAACGCCGCGCCGCACTCCGTGCACTTGTCTGAGTTCAATCGCTCCATCAGCACCCCCCGGAAACTCAATTTGGACCCGATCTCCTAGGCCGTCACACGGAACCAACGGAACGGCCCCACCATCAGTACTCTAAGTGTGTCCGATTCTCGGAGATGAACAAGTCGATAGGGGATGGGACTATTTAGTGCATCTTACAACGACATTTTTTTTTGCTGCGAACTCTTTCTCCCTGGTTCTGCCGGGATCGAGCCAAATCACTTCGTGCAGCTCGTCGATTATCCGAGCAGAATTCTCGTCGTTCCGTAACAGCGAAAATTGTATGACCGGCCCCTCGGGAAGGGTGAAGACTTCAATGCTTTTGTTCTCTGTTGGATCCGGCAACGCTATCTGTATTTGAGTTTCAGTCGCACCGCATGCCACTATTTTCTGTTTTATCTCCTCAAAATTCATCCCGATCTGAATGACGATTTCACCCACTTTTGATCCGGGTGAGTGCACTTCTTTTTCCTCTGAGAGAGTCTCCAAATCTTCCCCACTCGAACCGGAGGGGGGGTGCGATCCACAGGACACCAAAACGATTATTAGCGAGGAGTAAACAGCTCTCATTTCCTACCGGACTTCCCGTTGCATCGGTCACACACCCGCTCAGGCCAAAGAGCGTGCGGCGAACGCTCTGACTATGACTGCCAGCAGAGCACCGACCAGCTCGTGCCGTCGTAGTGGAGGACCCGCGGGATCGGTCCCTCACCGTTCTCTCCGGTCATTTCCCCGTGCCAGGCCGTACCGACGTAAATATCGTCCTGTACACCTGCCATTGTAGTGAATCGGTAAATGTTGTCGTATCCGATATCAACCGCAACCCATTGTGCACCGTTGAAATGATAGAGATCTGTCGGTGGCGGCTCCAACAACGTATCAAGTCCCCCGGCAAAGAGGGTATTGGCATCGGGACCCCAAATAAACTCGATCCACTCCTTGTTATTGCCGGTGGTCGGATACTCCCTCCAAGTCGTGCCGTCATAGTGTCCGAACGGTCCTTTCGCCCCATTCGATGCCGCCTCATCGCTGGCCACCCAAATATCGGTATCAGCGGTCCCCCAAATCGCGGTTAACCCGGCAATCGTCAATGTGTGCGGCACTGCCGACCAGTCAGTACCATCCCAATGGTAAAAGGCTGCCTCCGGTGCATTATCACCGACGATATAAACCGACTGCGCCGAAATCCCCCACACGCCGCTCAGGCCGTAACCCTCGAATTGCGTCTCCTCCCAGGTCAGACTATCGGGGTCGGTCCCCTGTGATTGGATGACGACCGAGCCGGCCCCAGTTGCTCGCCCCACCGCGAATATTTCGGTGTCCGAGGCGGCCCAAATTCCGTACAATTCGGCTTGCGCTGTGTAGAGGGAACGCCATTGACCATCTCGGTAGGCCCAAATCGTATCCATCGCGCTGTTGATCGCGACCAAGCTCTCCCCAGCGATCACATAGACCTTGGAAAATACCTCTGGCAGCTGTTCGAATTGCCATTGCCCATCGACCACGTGCCATGCGACGCCAACTCCCTCTCGATATCCGATGATCCGTAGATCGCTTGGACTGCTGTAGACGAGTCCTGCGACACCACCGAGCAGACATGATCCCGGCTCTGTATCCGAGTCTGTTGCGGTATCAGAGTCAGTGTCGGTATCGGCGTCACCGCCGGTGCCGGTATCCAAATCACTGTCCCCATCTTGCCCGCTGTCAATGGTTGGCGCGTCCTCATCCTCGTCGCCGAAGTGGCAACCAGTCGTCATCTGCACCAAAAAACTGAAAAATGACACCACTAATATAGGTAATCGTAAAATATGCATGAACGCATTGTAGCACGCATCGAGCGCGGTGCGTTGCTTTTTTTAACCGTACTACAGGAGGTCGATTTGGGGAATCTCGTCCCGATGTTCAAAAAGCGTGGTTGAGGGGTTGGGTGACCCGTATTGACGTCGTTTGTGATGCTACATCAAGGGAATATCCTCGCAGAGCTCGAGCACCTCGATAAAAGGATCGATGACCTGGGGTTCGACGTTTTCGACGCCCATGGGGAACTCCTCTTCCCAGGCACGTCCCAGCTCTGTATCGAAACTCATCTCCCACTCGTACATGTTGAACGATTTCTCGAAACACCAATCCTCTCCGCCGACCCAGCCGTATCGGTCGAATGCCATCAGCCAGAGCTGCAGTTCGCCGCCGGGAGACTGGGAGACGGTCGATCCGGTAACGATGAAGCCGTCGTGATAATTGGGATGCACATCAACGAGCCAATCGTGGTCGAACCCGCCCCAGTGGTTGTGTGAAATCAAATGACCGTAAGACGGATCGACCCGCAGCACGAAACTGTCATCGTTCCCGGCCCACTCGTCTTGGGTGACCCCAGTCACGATTAGACGCCCTTCATCCGGCGTGAACGGTTGTACCGCCGCTGCCGTGGCAAAACTGTGTTTCATCCCTTCGTCGCCGACGGTGTTGTACCGCTTGGTCCATTGAGGATACAGCTCCCACGACAGACGCATAATAAACGTATCGGAGGTACTGTGGGTGGGGGAAGCTGTGGTCCAGCCGACGAGCAAGTACTCTGACTCGCTCAACCATTGATCCACGACGAGGATTTGCGCCGGGTAATTGTGGGCCTCACTGACGAAATCCCGCTGATGGCCCAACCGGCCAAAACTATCGAGCTCCACGACCCACATATTCAGTGTCGACTCCAGGGTCCGCCAGTAGCCGGCCACGATATAATTTCCCCCGCTGGTTTGGGCAATGGAGCTCACCTCCTCGAACGCGCCATGATCGTAGTGACGGTTCCAAACCACATGGCCGAATCGGTCGACGCGCAGCACCCAAAAGTCTTCGTCCAAGCTCGAGGTCGAGCCGATGTCACCGGCGATCGTGATCCCGCTGTCATCGACGATCAACGCCTTGGGTTCCACATGACGATCGGGAAAATGGTACACTTTTTCCCACAGCAGATTGCTCTGGTCGTCGACTACGGTCAGCACTGTCGCCGACAAGTCGCGCTGGGGTTGTTGATCATCCACCACCGCAGTCTCACCCAACAGGTAGTACACGGGCATCCCCTGCGGTGAGATCCCCTCGGCGATGGCGACCAGACGGCGGTCTCCCTGGCGCAATACCCGGTCCCACCCCGGCATCCCCCAACTATCGATTTTGGCGAGATAGTACGAGCGGATTTCGATCGCCTCATCAAAGAGATTGCCGCCGACCAAGTATCCCCCATCCGAGGTTTCGATGGTTTGCACGCCGTTCAAGTCTGCCGGTAAGAGGGAATGGCGCGCGGCCCATCCTTGGGCCCACGCGGTCGAGAACGGCAACACAACGATAACGGTCAATGTCATGAGCAAGCATCTTTTTTTCATCGTCTTTCCTTTTTGCAAATAGTGGTTCGGGGCAGACTTATGGAACAGGGAGTGGTTTCAGCAAATCTGTTCGTCGCCAACTCCTCACCCGATCTGTGCTGCCACCGGCGCAGCATAGTGGTATTGATCGCCAGGGTGAAAACCTGACACGCGGAAGATTTATTTTTTAAAAAGGACCTCGAACGAGCAGTCCCGATTCTGTGATACACTCCCAAGCGACCGAGGTGAATATGGTGGCTAAAACGAAACCAGTTGATGTTGATGGACTCAAGAAAATCTGCCTGAGAAGAGGCAAAAACGCCGCTCATCGAGCGCTGGAGCAGTTGGAAAAACTCAGCGGTCGGCGTCGTAAATCCCGCTCTGAGGCCATTGCAGCATTGAGGGAGATCATGGTGGAAGCGCCGTTGCAGGGCATTCGGCTCTATGCCGGTTTTCGACTCGCCGATGTGGCCGAGGCGGGCGACGAAGCGGCAACGGCATTCTTCCTCGGGCTGCTGGATCAGCCGGAGCACCTGTATGTGTGCGCCAAGGGTCTGTTGAAAACCATCGGCCCCGATGCCTATCCCCACATCGTCGAAATCGTCAACGACTCAAAGCTGGACGTGTTGCAACGATACGATGTGGTCGCTGTCCTGGCCGAGCACTGCCACTGTCCATTCGATCGAAACTTGGCCATCGGTGAGGCTCGAAAGAACGCGACAGAGGCGGATCTGTTGCTCGATGAGATCAACGCTTGGGCAAAGAACGGATTTGTCGCCACAGCGCCAGAGCCGTGTACTTTTCCGGTCAGTGATTTGAAGCAACTCGGTGTGGTATTACCCACCGACTATCAGGCGTTTCTTTCGCAACATCATCAAGGGGATGTCTATTTCAACCTCAATCGGAATTGGTACCTGACCACTGCCGACCAACTCGTCGAAACTATCAGCATCGATAGACGAGAGGTCGCCCAAATTCGTCAGCTCGAAGCGATGGTCAGAACGCTGGCGGAAGTGCTCGAGGGTGACGCCACTAGGGACGACAAGGGACGACCATTTTCCTTGGAGCGATTGGCAGCGGGATTGACTATCGGTAGCGATGACAGCGGGGATCTTCTTTTCTTGGATCCATTGTCTCATCATTCAGTTTGGATTTATCATCACGACGGCGGCGACGTGACGCAGGTCGCCGACGCATTCGGGGATTGGCTGAAACGGGCAAAAAAGAACTGATCAGGCCAGCGACCTCGACTCGCTCCGGCAGGCCGATTATGTCGAACCTTTCGCCACATTGTTTTGGCATCTGACCATTAATTTATCTGCGGTCGCTTGAAAAATCCGCGGCTGGCGAATGCTCTCTGCTAGGCGCGTCACCCCTTGATTTTTTTCGATCTCCCAGGCAATCCACGCGCCAAATTGGTACCACAGTCGCTTGCCGTTCGTCATATCGGTGAGAATAGTTTCGACCTCGCCGTCGGTGAGTGTTTTGGCCTGGGACACCTGTCGATAAATTCTCGAATAGGCGCGGCATATTTCATTGGCATGAGCAGGATCGACGTACACCCGATAGTCCTGGGTGAACCGACCACTGAGCAGTTCGGGGGTCAATCGATCCTTAATGATGGGATAGACCGCATGAACCGCCATGCCCTCCATCTGGGTAGCGTATTGCACGAGCTTCAATAGACGCTCTGGTTCCTCGGTCAGGTATGGCCCGTCGTACTTCTGGTGATGAATGAAACCGATATGATGCACCTCGTGGAGTATCGTTACTCCGATCGCTTCGGGGTCAGTGAAAAAGGGCAATGACAAATCCACGACAGCGTCCGGTGGCGCCACAATGCAATCGTTGTGATGGGTAACGAAAAAGACCCTTCCGTCTAGGTGTGTGTCTTGGGGAAGGTACGAGAACGCCGCTCGGATCAACCGTCGCAATTCCCCTGGCCGCTGCCGCCAATATTCGACAATCCGCTGAGTCTTTTTTGGATCACGCTCTCTTGCCAGCATCTCCTCCAACAGCTCTTCGTTGGCCGCAGAGGAGCCACGAGTCATCTGATGATGCCTGGCAATTGCCCCAATCGCCGGGTGAGCGGCGAGTTTCTGTTTTTGCTCGGTCGTCGGGTTTTCTCGGTATTGCCGCATTGCATCGATAAACGAGAAATCGCTCCCAATACTCGGTGGGGCGACAACGCTCGGTTGATGGCGCACCGATGGGTCCTCAACTGACACCCGGCCGGTGGCACACCCGATACAACCCGCCATCAGCACGGCGACAATGACTGCAGATGACATAGAATAAAAAGCGTTTGTCATTTGGTTTCCTTTGGCTGTTTGTTGTGGGTGGTATACGCCTCGGATCTCGAGAATCTGATAATAAAAAAGTAGTTTGAGTTCAGGACAAGAGACTCGACGGATAGGTCTTCTCATCCCTCTTTGGCGGGTCGATAGATGGCCTTCACGGCGAGGGCCTCATCGCCCGCCGGTGTGATATTGTACATCAGAAGCCGGAGCTCGCTTTCCGGGTCGGCCTCCAGCGTGATACGCCACCCCCAATCAGGTCCCGGTGGAGCGGGATATGAGCCCAGAGCAGAAATGGTATCGTCCCGGTCTTCATCGCGACGAAATACCATGAAGTCACCGCCGGTGTGCCATGAGTCGAGCCAAACCATGTCCGATGCACTCGGATTCGGGCCGAGTCTGATCAGCAGGACGCCGTCCTGATGCTCCCCTTTTTCCAACCAGTTGTACGTCAGCTGGGCGAACGCGCCACCCCCGATGAGCGCGACCGAGACAGTGGTCTCGGACTCCCGGACCGGCTCTTCCGGCTCGACCCAGAGCTGGTTCGTTCCAACCCACTTTCCCTGGCACAGCTTCAATTTTGCGCGGTTTTCCATCGTTCTCCTCCCGGCCCCGAGCTCGAAGCACATGGGCTCTTTTTGCCTTCTACCCGTGAAGCATAATCAGGTTGCCAAAGGTGTCTTCAAAAATATTCTGCAGCCCCCAATCGGGTTTGGCCAGGTCGTCCCGAAAGGTGATGCCCTTGGATTCCAGCTTGCTTCGTTCGGCTTGTACATCGTCGGCGCCGAAGACGATGATCGGCAATCCGGCATTGTAGACGCTTTCCTGGTAGCTCTTGGCAAACGAGTCACCGCGCGGCTCCAACAGCAGCGCCGTACCATCGGGATCTTCCGGCGACACGACGACGGCGAGCTGGGCGTCCGGTACGAATTCCTTGCTCCTAAATCCAAGGACTTCCGTGTAAAATGCATGCGCTTCGACCGGGTCCTCCACAAACACACTCGTCAGTGATATTCTCATTTTTGTGCTCCGTTTGGCTCGCTCACAACTTGTATATCACTCCGGGATCAGTGTGCCAAATAGTGTCTGAACCAATTGATCTGTGCTTGCGCCGCGACGAATTGACTGTTGAACTGCCTCAGCCCGTGTCCCTCGCCCTCGAATTGGTAATAGTCGGCCGGGGTCCCGGCGGCGTTGATCCCGTCGTGAAACTCCCAGGAAAACGAGGCGGGCAGAAAATCGACTGATCCGCTGAAGATCAACGTGGGGGTGCGGACCAATTCGGCCCGCTGCAACGGGGAATCGGCGTAGTACTCATCCCAATCGTCCTGGGGCAGGCGTCCCACCAAATAGGTGAGGTAGGGCTTGTAACCGAACTCCCACTCGTGAAACAGGTTGATCAAGGTGCACTGGGGGTTGACCGCGGCGTAGGCATCGGGATGCCGGGTAACACTCTGGCTGGAGAAGTAGCCCCCATAGGAGCATCCCGTCACCCCGATTCGATCCGGCGAGGTAATCCCCATGGCGTAGAGTTGTTCGATGATTTCGAGTTGCTCATCAATATCGATTTGACCGAAGTTGCGATCGTCGGCCAGTCCATCGAGAAACTCGCCGCTAAAGCCGTCCCGACCGGGTAGGGGCACCATCAGCATCGCCATCCCGAAATTGGGCAGGATATTGAACGGCATTTCAACAGACCCTCCCCATCGATTGCTCATCGACGAGGTCGGACCCCCTTGCTGCCAAACGACGAGCGGCACGTTGTCCGGCGGAAATTCACCATCGAGCGGTTGCACCAGATACCCCACGCGCTCTTCCCCCGAGGACAGGTTGAAGTACAATTTGTCAACGCGAATCCGATTGTGTTCGAACGGGGCTGTATTGCGATGGGTCAGTTGCACCGGCTCATCAATCCCCATACCCACGCGGAAAATTTCCCACGGCTGATCAAAGGCACCGAAGCCGTAGACAATCTCTTTATTGCGCACATTGATCTCTGACTGAAAAATCGTTCCTTCCGGCGTGGGGTACCGTTTCAGGCGGCGGGTAAACAGATTGTAGCGATACAGGCTGAAGGTCATCCCGTCCGCGACATCGAATACCGCTTCGTACGGTGAGATGAACTTGGGTATTCCGTAAAGGGCGTCGATCTCCGGTCGCGCCACCTCCTGCAGGAGCCACCCGTTGGGCAGGTAGAACCGATAGCTCGAGCTGTTCGGATTGCCAAAGGTGGGATACGGCCGCCCCTCTATCGTGCCGGGATGCCACATCTGGGTCAGCAGGAGGTGACCCGTCGGATTCCAAACCGCGTAGGCGAAAATCGCCTGGTCGTTCACCTCTGGTCTCAGTTGCCGATGGCGCATATGGGGACCGTGAAATTCGAAAATATCGAGAACATTCTCCGTAAAAAACGGATTCTCTTCAGGCGGCAGTTGCCCCAGTGCGTCTCTCACTGAGGGGCCGTCGTCCGGAATGCCGCCCCCTCTGGTATTATCGGGAAATCTGGAGCGAACAATCGCCAATCGGTTAGCCCGCGGGGCCCAGACGATTGCGGGAATGGCGGTCCTGGGATCGATTTCGAACAGCAGCTCCTCTTGACCGGTTTTCAAATCGAACACCGAAAACTGCAGCTGAAATCTCGCCACGCGCACGTGGAGGCGATCGCGAGATTCAAAGGGCACCGGACCCGGCCCCAGATACCCCGGAGCGATGGGCATCGACTCGAACGGCTCGAGGGTTGCTTTTTGTCTCCCTCTGCCTCTGAAAGACGACTCCGATTCGATGATGTGCCACATCAGCACCCGCCGCCCCCCAGGGGACAAGTCGAACGCCTCTGCGGGCAATTCCAACGGGGCACTGTCCACTGCCCCGGTCTCCCGGTTCACCGTGACCAGCACCGTCGTCTCTTCGGCATCCCTTCCGACAAAGATCAGCGTTTTGCCGTCGCGCCAACGCAGCTCGCTCAATTGCAGATAGTTGAAAAAATCAAAACTGATCGGGACGGTCTCTCCGCTCTCAACGTCGAGAAAAACGAGTGCCGGGGGAATCCACGCCACGACCGCCGCCCCGTCCGGGCTGATCGCGCTCAGGGGATAGGAATAGTCCGCACTGAGGAGCTGGGCCAGTCGCTCGGCCTCGTCCGGCGGAATGACCACATCCGGTGGCTCGCCCGGATCGATGATGACCACCTCGGCAAAAAGCGGCGTGACCACCGTAAGAGCAGTGCAAATAGCGATCACCTGCAAGGTAGACAGACGATCAGCTCGGAACGGACCGCGACAAACATGAAGACTCATCGATCTCTCCTTTCGCCCGTGGGCTGCTTGGCCATACAACAACGATTCACTACTGATTTTCGAATTAACTGGTTTTCGAATTAACGGTCTTAGGCGTAGTCTACAAAACTCGGCGTTATTTTCCCCAAAGCCATAATGTCGCCAAGACACCCAATGCTTCCCCAAAAAAAACAACCACCGTTGCCCGCAACCCCACCGGCTCGAATAAATATTCCCCGGGTTGATATTCTTTTTAAGTGGTAAATCGTTTCGACTTTTGCAATCTGGGCTGCATATCAAAAGGCCTGAGTCGGAATAGACACAAATCCTGAGTCAGAATAGACACAAATAATGAAAAATGTCATTTAGTTAACCGTTCGATCCTGTCGGCAACGTCGCGATAGTCAATGGCCTTCGCATAGACTTTCTTATAGTGCTTTAAGGCATCTTTTTGGGCACCAGAATTTTCGAGTGCAATCGCCAAATTGAAGTGAATCTCCGTGAGCTTCTCATCCAGATTTCTTTTCTGCAAGGGCGCTCGTTTGAATACTTCTATTGCAAGGTCAAATTTATTCTGCGACATAAAACAGCTTCCAAGAAGGCATATAACATCAAGGTTATAAGCGGGATCGTCTGGTAACTTCTGTAAAATTTGGATGACTTTCTTTGGTTTGTTCGCATGGTAGTAACTACCAGCCAACGACAGTCTGAGGGAGTCGTCTTCCGGTCTCAGTGACACGAGGTTCTCGATAGGTTCAA
Source organism: Myxococcota bacterium (assembly GCA_028278265.1). Classification (GTDB taxonomy): domain Bacteria; phylum Myxococcota_A; class Polyangia; order JAAYKL01; family JAAYKL01; genus JANQET01. Next base: position 5,441 of record JANQET010000083.1, on the reverse strand, counting down.
GCGCCTCTTCAAATCTGCCTTCAGCACACAGAATTTCACCAAGTGTCGCAAAGACATTCTGATTTTGTGGATCGAGGAGGGCAGCCTCTTTTAAAAGTACAATATGGCATCTTTGGGCGCACTTTTTCTTATTTTCTTCAGCGCCATCGTCAGCGTTCGATGCGCTTTCTGCTTGGGGCGTCTATACCAAAACAGAAATGCGATCGATGCAACAAGCGCCAACGGCAATCCAATTTCAGGATAGACAATTGCGAAGAAGAACAAGAACAACACCGCGAGAACAGAAAAGCATCCGATCGACTTACCATGCCTGGGCGCTGCCGATAATGAGTAATTTTCCATTGAGTCTCCTGGGTATGATTTGGAACTTCTACGGAACGTTTGACAAAGTGTTTTCCGATCCCGGGTAGACCGAAACTGGTATAAGCCCCTTTGGAATTGATACCGAATCGCATTCCTTTCGTACCGACGCTTGTCCCTACGCCTCGTTTTCCGATATTGACTCGAGCGCCTTTACCGAGTGATATTTTCTTTCGAAATCGCAAGGCCACTTCGTCCCCCCAAAACGACGCAGATGGCAGACACTTCTGACTACTGAATCCATTTTGCATCAAAGTTGTTCGGATATCAATGCTGCGTCAGTTTGGAACCACTCGTATTCTTTTTATTTACGATATTCTTTGGCAAGCTAGAGCACAGAACGAAGTTTTTTGATCAGAGGCACACAGATCCCAGCTCCCCAGCAGGCTACTCCCTATCGTTGAGCAGCAACGCGTGCAGGGCGCGGACAGCGGGTTCGATTTCTGTGTTGTCCACCAGGAAGGCGATATTGAGCTCTGAGGCGCTTTGGGAGACCATTTTGGCTTTGATGCCTTTTTCGGCGACCGCGGTGAACATTTTTCCCAGCACGCCTACCTGGCCTTTGAGCTCTTGGCCGATGGCGCAGATGATCGCTTTTTTTCTTTCGACCTCGACCTCTCCGTACTTGCGCAGGTTGTTGATCGGTTCCTCGAGATACGCTTCGTCGTAGTGCCGGTCGGTGACCAGGGAGACGGTGGCCTCGGAGGTGGTCGCCATGTGCACTCCCACTTCGTGTCGGGTCAACTCGCTGACCGCATTGCTGAGCAGCGCCACCGCCGACATCAGCCTAGGAGAGGTGAGATTGATCAGACAGACGTCTTCTTTGTAGACGATTGATTTGGCGAACCGCTCGGTACGCACCGGCTCGACGGTGATCTTGGTTCCCGGGTCGGTCGGGTTGAGGGTGTTGAGCACGCGCACCGGGATGTGCTTGCGAATCGCGGGAATCAGCGTGTTGGGATGGAGCACCTCAGCCCCGTAATAGGCCAGCTCGCTGGCCTCGTTGAAGGAGAGCACCGGCAGGCTTTGGGCGTCACCGTCCACCGACGGATCGCACGTCATCACACCGTTGACATCGGTCCAGATCTGCACCTCCTCCGCGTCGATCGCCGCACCGAAAATCGATGCGGAAAAATCCGATCCCCCGCGCCCCAGGGTGGTGATGTTGCCCTGCTGATCCTTACCGAGAAAACCGGTGACCACCGGAACGGGATCGATTTGGCCCACCTGCTCTTTGATCTCCCCTTCTATGCTGGATAGGGGAATCGCGTTGTTGTGCCGGGAGTCGGTGAGCAACCCCAAATCGAACGAGTTGTACGCCGACGCGACCACCCCTTCGCCGGCCATCGCCGCGGCGACCAGGCGAGTGGAGATGCGCTCCCCGAACGACATGATGTGATCCATCGTTCGCGGGGTCAGCTCCCTGAGCAGACTCACCCCGTGCAGTAGGGTGGTCAGCTGAGAAATCAACGGCTCGATTACCCGGTAGTCCAGGTTCAGCTCATCGATCAGCTGACGGTGGTATTGTTCGAGTGCGTCGGTGTCTACCTGACCCTGTTTGGCCGCCTTGGCCGTGGCGATCAGCTGATCGGTGGTCTTGCCGCAGGCGGACAGAATAACCAGAGGATGGCGGGCCAATTCGTTCTTGACCAGGGAGATGCACAGCCGGATCTTCTCGGCCGTGGCCAATGAGCTTCCCCCGAATTTCATGACGATCATCTGTACTTACCTCCGCGCCGATCCTCGTCGGTTGTGGTTGTTCTGTTGGGGCGGGCGAATCTGCAGCAGCCGTGTCTTGACGCCCGAGTCCACCCCCGGCAACGGCTCGGCCGGCCGACTGATGGTGAACGATCCGTTCTCGATCCACTGTTTCAACTCGCCGGCAATCGCCCGGGCCTTGGCATAGCTCGACAACCCGGCGGTGCGGATCTGCTTGCCCTGAACCTCAATCCGGCCCGATCGAAGCGCTTCGTACGTCACCCGAGCCAACGGTTCGCCGGTATTGTTCGAGTAATTGTGGGAATAGTCAACCACCGGCGCGGTGATCTCCGCATCGCTCACCCCGGTGAAGGCGGCGATCTCCTCGTCGAGGATCGGAATCGGCACGCCGATGCCCACCGAGAGGGAGACCCCGTAGCCGGTGATCGATACGGCGCGGAGAAACTCGGTGCGCATTTGGGCAAGCGGCCCGGTCACCGCCAGGGTTCCCGAACCGCCCAGGGGGACGCCGCCGGGACCGCGGGGAACGCTGGGATCATGTTGGGTGCCCTGATCGTAGACATACCCCACACCGCCGCCGAGAAAGATGCGGGTGCCCACGCCGATCGTGCGGTAGTGGGGATCGTTGAGCAGCGGTGAGAGTTGACCTGCGCTGCAGTAGTTGGCATTGGCCAGGCGCGGCCGGAGCACGCCGAGATAAGTGTAGATCGGTCGCTTGTCGCCGGCGTTCACCGCCACGTTGTAGTTTTGATAGGCATTGCGCGGATTGAGCAGCACGGCGTTGTTCATCTCGCTCAGGTTGATCAGGGTCTCCAACTTTTGGCGGGGGTAGCAGTCCGTGCCGTAGGCCTTGGCCCGTAACACCACGTCCTTGCCCTGGACGAGCTCCTCGATCACTTGGGCACCCCCATAGGCAAACTCCCCGGGAAATACCTTGTTCTGCGGTCCGTGCTCGATCAACTCGGTGGCGCCGAGATAGAGATCAACCGCCGCCAAGCCACAGTAGACCGGCACGTCGTTGAGCGTGGCCGAGGTCATTTTGATCCGCGGGGTGGTGTGCCCCACGCTGAGCATCGCGCCGCTGGAACACATCGGGCCAAAAGTCCCCGTGGTCACCACGTCCACCTTTTCGGCCGCTTTTTTGGCGCCGTCGTTCTTGACGATATCAATCATCTCTTCGGCGGTAACGACCACGGCCTGCTTGTCGCGAATCTTTTCGTTTATCTCTTCATATGTCTTGGCCATTATTGCCCTCCAGTCTTGGCGAGGTGTTCACTGATCGATTCGACCGCGTTGTAGGAACAAGCCGGGATGCACAGCTCGCAGGCGATGCAGCGCGCCGCGTCGAACACCACCTGGCGCGACTGAGCGTCCACGGTGAACGCGCTCGAGGGGCACTGGCCCACACAGGCGGTGCAGTGAACACACCGGTTCTCGTCCCAGACCAGGTTCTTGACCGGCAGGTAGACCCGAATTTCGCTGTTTTTGAGATAGGCCAAGGATTGCTCCACAGCCTCCTTGCCGCCGCGAAAGATGACGAACATCCGCCCGTCCTCCTCAGGGGTGATCGATGCTTGGAGGATATTGACCTCGACCTCGAAATTCCGGATGACGTTGGATATTACCGGACGATCCAGCAGATCCTTGGGAAAGTTCAAGATAGCGCTTTTTTGAATCATTGCGTTACTCCGTTTATTTCTACGCGAGCCCTGGTGGCTGTATCTGATGCGGGAGCGTCACCGGGGCACCCCGCGCTGTTTGCTGTTTATCGATTATGTATTGATCAGTTCGATCTCTCCCCACAGGCCCAGCTGATCACCACAGCAGGCGATCATGCCGAGCAAGGCGTCCCGTTCCCGCTGTTTGTCGAGCACCCGCTTCACGTCGTCGGGACAGGTGATTTGATTGGCCAACTCGGTTGCCGCGGCGTCGGCCACGGCCACATCAGCGGCGATGGCGACCACCGCGTCGGCGCGACCGAAAGACAACGACGGTCCGACGAACTTGCTGGAGGTGCACACCCCCACACCCTCGGCCGCGCCCACTTCGAAGCGCACCCGATCGGTAAACGGCGACGCCTCACCGGCGTAGAGGGCAAAGCGCACCGGGCGCGGGGCGTGGGCGTAGACGTCCCCGCCGTTCTCCACAATCACGGTACCGCTGAGCCCGCTCAGGGCCACACCGACGTACTGGGAGACCGCTCCGGCCACAGCCGCCATCGGACCCACTTCCCACTGTGCCGCAGCGCGAGCCATCTGCTCCACCACGGCCGGCGCGTTTTCACCGACGGGATACGGGGTCAGGCTGGCGGCAAATCCCCTGTCTCGGGCAATGTAGGATTCTATCTCCGCGCGAACGTGCGCGAGCGCGACAGCGGCGGGCTCGGAAAAGTCCGCGTCGGCGACGATCAGCAGATCGCTTTGGGCTTGAGCCACTTCGAACCGCACGAGATCCCGTTCGTCAATCCACTGCCTGTAAAAACGCTCGTCGTACATCTCTCTCCTCATCGCACTTTGGCGACGTTGCCTGACTTCCAATGGGTTCTAAGGTGCCCTGCTCGGAGGTCCGGGGAGATTTAGCGATCGTCCCGGACCCGCAGACAGGGCCTGGGCATCAACATGAAAAGATGGGGCGGGTTGTTTAAATAATGCATCGGTTCAATATCCTCGGCTGATCAATCCCGAATACTATTTTGTTTTTTACCCTGAATTGTCAATACAAAATTATAAAAATTTTAATTTCTTCCTCGTCAACGAATTAAATTCGTCATTTCAGATCAACCACAAAACGCTATTGGGCAACCCTGCCGGTTCTGGTCTGTCGACGCAGTGGCGATGCTGGCCACCGACCGGCAGTGTCTTCCGAGCGTATAGGGAACCACTCTTGTGCTCTATAAACATTTCCGATAGTATTTATCGGAAAGATTGACAGACATACCCCCTGTGCTGTTTTAGAGAACAAGGGGAGGAGGATGCTTTTATGAACAAGCGAATTTTATTTTTGTCCTGCGGTTTGATCGCGTTGGTCCTAATGCTGTTGTCCGGTTGTGAAGAAGAGGGTGGCATCGACGATCCCGATGGGGGAGACACGGACACGGAGCCGACTCATCTCGACAGTCTGATGGATCGAAGCTACTTCACCGATGTGCCCTGGCTGGCGGCTCACCTGGGGGAGCCCGGGCTGGTCGTGATCGATACGCGCGAGGCGGAGCTCTACCAAGCGGGACACATCGAAGGGGCGGTCAACCTGATCTGGCAGGCGCTGGCGAACGTTGCGGTGAACCCGGGGGAGAAGGGCTTCGGCGTGGCCGTGCCGATTGGACAACTCTCGCCGATTCTGGCGGCGACCGGCATGCGGTCGGA
>JANQET010000112.1 GCA_028278265.1 Myxococcota bacterium | reverse complement strand
CCCACTACAAGCCCGTAAAATGACCGCCCGGCTGCAGGCCGCCACCAGTTCGGACCGGCCGATTCTCCTGCTCTACGACACCGACACGGGCCATGCCGGCGGCCGGACCCAAGCGCAAATTCTCGACTACGTCACAACCAAGCTGAGCTTCGTGTTCTGGCAGTTGGGCATCGAGGGTGGCCAGCGATCGCCTCGGTAGTGAGGAACCGATGAAGGCCGCTGCCGATGCGCAAACGGTCAATTGTAGGAGCTTTCGACAATAAAAATTGCGACTGCCAAGCAGTGAGTTTCAAAAAGAGTTGGAAGGGGAAGTCTAGTCTTCTCGGGGGGGAAGCTCGAAGTACTTCGGGTCAGCTGCCGAGCTTCTTGTCGATCTCTTTACCGATTGCTTCGGCGTCGGTGGGGTTTTGCACCCGTTCGCCGTTGAGGAACAGGGTCGGCGTTCCCGAGACGTGCACTTTCTTGCCCTGCTCGATCTCGTCATCCACCTGCTTTTTGTACTTCTCGGTGTCCAGTGCCTTTTTGAACTTGGGCAGGTTCAGACCCAGCTCCTTGGCGTATTTCTCCAGCTCCGGCCGTTTGAGCGCGCGCTGATTCTCGAACAGCTTGTCGTGGTACTCCCAGAACTTGCCTTGTTCGTTGGCCGCCAGGGCCGCTTGGGAGGCCAGGTGGGCATTCTTGTGGAACGAGAGGGGGAACTGCTTGAAGACCAGGCGGATCTTGTCGCCGTATTTCTTCTTCACTTCGTTGACCGCATTGGCTGCCCGGGAGCAGTAGGGGCACTCAAAGTCGGAAAACTCAACCAACGTGACCTTGGCATCTGCCGGTCCCGTTGCCGGGCCGTCGCCACTGGCGATCAGCTTTTGCTGCTCCGCGTCCAACGGTTTGTTGGCCGCTTCGCGCCGTTTGAGATCCTCGACCAGGCGGGGGTACTGCTTCATCATGCTCTCGCACCGCTCGGGCGGAAACTTGGAGGTCTGGTTCTTGACCATGTCGCAGGTCTTGGTGTCCGGGCCGATGTCGGCACACAGTTTCTCGACGAGCTCGTCACAGGTCTTGCGTTTTTCCTCTAGTTTTTTCTTCGAAAATTCGATGTCCGCCATTCCCGCTTTGCAGGCTTTCTCGGGCATCAAACCGGTGACCGTTTTGACCGACTGACAAGTGCGGGATTTCTCATCGACGACTTCACAGAGCTTCTCGGCATACGCTTCGCATGGGGTTCCGGCTGTGCTCTTGCCGTCGTCTTTGTCGTCCTTTGCCGTGGCACCTTCCTTCGCCTTGCTCTCGGACTTGCTGGATTTGTCGCCACCCTGGCCTTTTTTGCACCCCAGGGGAAGCACTAGTGCGCAACACAATACAATAAAGCTCAATTTCATTGCGCTGCTTGCCGTACGCTCTGTTTTTGTCAACACGTCTGCACTCTCCATTTTCTGTGACAATACACGGTTGGCCGGACAGCAACATCACGGATAATTTCGCATTTGTGAGGTCGCTTTCGGGTCATCTTCGTGTCACCTATAAAGCACTTAACTGTGCGAGTTCATTGGGATCTGGAGGTAGCCCCTCCGTTTTTATGTCCTTACAGAAACTGCGAGGATACCTAAATTATTCCCCCGCGTCCATTTATTCTGAAACTGGTGAATAGACTTTCTTCGAGACCATTGAAAGTGCTATAGAACATCGGACATCTTTGGATATTTGGGGTATCGGCACCACCGGCAGCGCATGACCAAGACCGCCAGACCAGACGAATCGCTCCCAACCAAGTTCTCGACGGTCACCAAGTATTTTCCCAAGTACGCGCGCTATCTGATTTGGGGCGGCGTAGCGGTGATCCTGGCCAACGCTTTGATGTTGTACACGCCCAAGTTGCACGGCCAGGTGGTCGACGGGATCCAGACCGAACAGCCCATGTCCCATATCGGACGCCTGATACTGTTGATGCTGGCGCTCACCGCGGGTTCGGGGGTGTTTCGATTCCTGATGCGCCGCACGGTGATCTGGATGTGCCGCTGGATCGAGTTCGACCTTCGTGGCGAGCTCTTCACCCATCTGCTGCGCCTGGACCCGACCTACTATCACAACCAGCGCACCGGCGATATCATGGCCTACTTGACCAACGACCTGGACGCCGTGCGAATGATGGTCGGTCCTGGGCTGATGTACGCGGCCAACGCGGTGGTCAGTTTGGTCATCGGCCTGACCCTGATGTTTCAGATGTCGCCGACGATGACCCTCTATGCGGTGATTCCCCTGTTCGTGATGCCCATCGCCGTCAACCGCATCGGCTCGATTCTCCACGCCCGGCAGGCCCGCATTCAACAGCAGTTCGGCGAACTGAGCGCAGCGGCCCAGGAGAACATCTCCGGCATCCGGGTGGTCAAAGCGTACGGCCAGGAAAAGTCGGAAATAGAGAACTTTGCCGGTCTGTCGCACCAGTACATTCACTACAACATGGATCTGGCGCGGATCCAGGGGGTCTTCGTGCCGCTGATGCGGTTGGTCGCCGCGCTTTCCTACCTGCTGGTGCTCTTTGCCGGCGGTATGGCGGTGATTCGCGGCGAAGCGGCGCTGGGCACGATGATCGCCTTCTTCGGCTACTTGGCTCTGCTGACCTGGCCGGTGATCGCGGTCGGTTGGGTCGTCTCCCTGTTTCAACGGGGCATCGCCTCCCTCGAGCGCATCAACGATGTGTTGCGCACGGTCCCCGCCGTACAGGACTACGGCAGCCGCGCCGAGTCCTACGCCGAATCCCCGACAATGAAAGGCAAGATCGAATTCCGCAATCTGAACTTCTCCTATAACAGCCATCCCATCTTGCGGGGCATCGACCTGGTCATCGCCCCGGGCCAGACCGTCGGCCTGGTGGGCCAGACCGGTTCGGGCAAGACGACCTTGGTCAACCTCCTCGCCCGGCTCTATCCCATCGAGACGGGCCAGCTGTTCATCGACGATCGGGACATCAACGACTGGCCCCTCGAGGCACTGCGCCGCCAGATCGGTTTTGCGCCCCAAGAGCCGTTCCTCTTTTCCGACACCATCGGCGAGAACGTTCGCTTCGGCAGCGCCGGCGCAGATGACGAACAGGTCGAGCAGGTTTGCACCATCGCCGCGCTGAAGAAAGACGTGGACCAATTCCCCGACCGGTTCGCCACGATCGTCGGCGAGCGGGGCATCACCCTCTCGGGCGGCCAAAAACAGCGCACCGCTATTGCCCGCGCCCTGCTGACCAATCCCTCGATTCTGATCCTCGACGACGCCACATCGGCCGTGGACACGCAAACCGAATACGAAATAGCCCAGCGCATACGCGACGTGCTCCAAGGACGTACTTCGCTGATCATTTCCCACCGAGCATCATCGGTCAAAGACGCCGATCTCATCTTGTACCTGCAGGACGGCCGAATCGTCGAGCAGGGGGATCACCCAACCCTGCTCGCGCAAAACGGGCACTACGCCGAACTGTACCGCTCCCAACTGCTCGAAAAAGAGCTGGAGGCCCTATGAGCGCGGCGGACCGATATCACGACGAAGAGACCCTGAGCAAAGTGTTCGACCGCCGGCTGATGCGCCGCTTGCTGTCGTACATGCGCCCTTACAAATGGTTTGTCGTGCTCGCCGTGCTCCTCATCTTCTGCTCCTCGGTGGTGCAGATATCCCTGGCCTTCATCGTCAAAACCGGGGTCGATCAGTACATCGAGAAGAAAATCGCCGAAGGGTACCTCACGGTCATTCTGAGCTACCTCGGCGCGGTGATGCTGATCCTGCTCTTTTCCTACGGTCAAATCCTCACCACGATGTACCTGGGACAAAAAGTCCAACACGATTTGCGGCTGCGCATCTTCTCCCACCTGCAAAGGCTCCACCTGGCTTACTTTGACAAGAACCCGGTCGGTCGGCTGGTTACCCGGGTGACCAACGACGTCAAAACCCTCGACGAGCTGTTCTCCACCGGCGTGGTGGCGGTAATAGGCGATCTGTTCATGTTGGCGCTGATTGTCAACGCGATGCTCTACCTCAACTGGCAGCTGGCCCTGCTCACCTTCACCGTTCTCCCCCTGTTGTTTTTGGTCAGCTTTGTCTTTCGCTCCCTGGCCCGCAAGGCCTACCGGCAGGTCCGCTTGAAGCTGGCCCGGCTCAACGCCTTCGTGCAGGAGCACATCACCGGCATGACCCTGGTGCAGCTGTTCGCCCAGGAGAAGCGCACCTTCAACGAGTTCAAATCGATCAACGCCGACCTCCGCGGCGCCCACCACCGCTCGATCATCTACTTCGCCCTGTTCTTTCCCACCGTGGAGCTGTTGGGCGCGATTTCACTGGGCCTGCTGCTCTACTTCGGCGGGGTGCGCATCATGGGCGGCACGATGAGCTTCGGCGATCTGGTCGCCTTCTTGTTTCTGGTGGAGCGGTTCTTTGCGCCGATTCGCGACCTGTCCGAAAAGTACAACCTGCTCCAGTCGTCGATGGCCGCCTCGGAGCGCATCTTCACCCTGTTGGACACTGAGCCCGAGATTCGCCAAGCGCCGATTCCCAGCCACATCGAGCAGTTTCGCGGTCGACTCGAACTGGACGGGGTGTGGTTCGCCTACAACGATGAGGACTGGGTGCTCAAGAATCTCAGCTTTACGGTCGAGCCGGGTCAACGGGTGGCCGTGGTCGGCGCCACCGGCGCGGGCAAGACCTCACTGATCTCCCTCTTGTTTCGCTTCTACGACTATCAACAGGGGGCGATTCGCCTCGACGGAGTCGAGCTCAAGGCGCTGCCCAAGGCCGAGCTGCGCTCCCATCTGGGGCTGGTGCTGCAAGACGTGTTCATGTTCACCGGAGACTACGCCAGCAACGTCCGCCTGCGGGATGAATCGATTGCCGACGACCAGGTGCGCCAGGCGCTCAGCCGGGTGGGGTTCGACCGGTTCGTCGATCAATTGCCCGACGGCCTGCACACCCCGGTCAAAGAACGGGGAGCCACCCTCTCCACCGGTCAAAAACAACTGCTCTCCTTTGCCCGGGCCCTGGCCTTCGATCCGGACATTCTCGTGCTCGACGAAGCGACCAGCTCGGTGGACACGGAGACCGAGGCCCTGATCCAAAAAGCGCTGGAGAAACTGCTCGAAGGGCGAACCTCCATCGTGATCGCCCATCGCCTGTCGACCATCGAAAAGGCGGACAAGATCCTGGTCCTCCACAAGGGGGAGCTGAGGGAAATGGGCAAACACGAAGAGTTGATCGCCCAGGGAGGCATCTACCGCACCCTGTACGAGATGCAGTACAAGAAACAGGATAAGGCCTCAGCCGCCGCAGACTTGCCACCGGCCCAGAGCGTCCACTCCTGAACCGCTCGCCGAGGGTAGCTGACTACTCGATGATTTTGAATCGTTTGCGGGCCTGTTTTCTCGAGCAGCCGCTGAAGTGCCACCACTCATGGGCCAGGGGGATGAAGCCGGCGTTGACCATGATGCGCTTCAATAGGGCCCGGTTGGCTTTCTGTTGATCGGTTGATCCCCGTAGCTTGCTCCAGCCGAAGGAGACGGCCGCGAAGAGCTTTGATTTGTAAAACGGGTTGAACCCCATATCGAGGAGCTCGCCTTCGGCATCAGCGATCGTGATATCGACCGCTGCGCCGTAGTTGTGCATCGAGCCCTTGGCCGGATGAGCGACGTACTTTCGAAACCGGGTGTCCTTCATCATCTCATACATCGCACGGGAGACCGAGCGGGGGCGGGCCGCGTCCATGATCTGCAGGGCGTGACCCGGGCGCCTGCGTTGCAGATGTTTTTGGGCCCGCACCACCTTTTTTGCCACCGACCGCTGCAGGTAGGCCTGTTGCAGCCCATGGTAAAAATCCTCGCCGAAAAAATTGTGGTCCGCATTCGAGTTCACCAGGTCCACGCGGATGGAGGGATCGAGGCGCTGCACATCGATCAACCCGGCGGCGAGAAATCGCCGTTCAACTGGGTTGGTATCGGGGTGCTCCCCTACCTGAGCAGCACAGGTCAGCCCGGCTGCGATCAGCAGGAAAACGAATAATATCAGCTGCTTAATCGGCAACATCTGTCCAGAGATCCTCAATTGGCGACCGGTGTGCCGGCGCGCCAGCCACGGTCGATTGATCAACGCGCCGATGGACAGGGGGAATTCCACAGACAATAAAAATAAAATCGGGTAACACGGGACCCGGGCAGTGGTGTTCAACCGGATGGAGCGAGGAGACGCCGGATTTGGCAATCGACGTTGAAATGTACTACCGAAAATACGGACCGCTGGTACTCCGTCGGTGCCGTCGTCTGCTCAAAGACGAGGAGTTGGCTGTGGACGCCATGCAAGACACTTTCGTACGGTTGCTCAGGTACCAACACCGGCTGCGCGGGGACGCCCCGTCGACCCTGCTGTTTCGGATGGCCACCAATTTGTGCCTGAACAAGATCCGATCCACCAAACGAGGCGCCGCCTCTCCGGACACTGAACTGATCGAGCGAATCGCCTCGATCGAAGAGCCCGAATCCCAGTTGATGGCCCGCAGCGCGCTGGTCCGGTTGTTTGTCAAAGAGAGAGTCTCGACCCGGGAAATCGCGGTGATGCACTACCTCGACGGGATGACCCTCGAGGAGGTGGCAAAACGGGTCGAGATGTCGGTATCCGGGGTCAGGAAACGGCTTCGCCCCCTGCGCTCCCAGCTCAATAAAATAGAAGGAGCGGGTCGATGACCAAACCGAACACTGTGCCCGAGTATCAACTCGAAGAGCTGCTCGCCGGCGATTTACCGGCAGAGGAGCAGCAACAGATCCTCGCCGCGCTGGAACGCGAGCCCGGAGGCATGGCGCGGCTCGAGGCGCTCGATCACTCCAACCGGGAGATCCTCGAAGCCTATCCCCCGTCCCGCATGGCGGCACAAATCTCCCGGCGGGCCGGGCTTATTGAAGAGCGACACAGCCCCCGATCGAAGGTCTGGATCGCCCTCCCCGCTCTGGCATCGGCCGCGGGTGCCGCGGTCTTGATCTGGTTCTTGCTGCCCACGGCGCCGGTCATGACGCCCCCGACCGGTGACGGCTTCGAGGGTCAGGAGACCATCATTGTTAAAGGAGAGCCCCAACTGCTGATCTACCGCAAAGTGGGCACATCAACAGAAAAACTGGATCAACGCCAGACCGTCCGCCAAGGGGACGTGCTGCAGCTGTACTACAACGCCCGCACGGTCGAGCACGGAACGATTTTCTCGATTGACGGACGGGGATCGGTCACCCTCCACTTCCCCTCCCGCAAAAACGGCTCCACCAAGCTCGAGCAGGGGGGCAAACGGGCCCTCGAGTTTTCCTATGAGCTCGACGACGCCCCGGCGTTCGAAAGGTTCTTTTTGGTGTGGTCCCCCCGGCCGATCGATGTTCCCGGGGTGTTGCGCGACGCTGCCGCACGCAAACTCGACTCGGACGATAAATTACGGCTGTCCGACACCCGTCTCAAGTACAAAGAGTTCACCTTGCTCAAACGAGCAGAGGAGCGATAACCATGAGTGCGTCGACATCATCCAAGTACCGTTCGAGCCTACAGGCACTGTTTCTCGCCGCCACCCTCACGGCGATCACCATTCCACTGATCCCCCTGGCGGACGACGCCGCACCGGTCACCATTCGCCGCTTCGCCCTCATCGCCGGGGCCAACGACGGAGGGCCCACCCGGGTCCGGCTGCGCTACGCCAACAACGACGCCCAGTCGATGTTCAAAGTGCTGCGCAACCTGGGCGGGGTTTCTCAAACCGACACCATTTTTTTAACCGACGTCAATCGCACCACCTTGCTCGAAGGGTTCGAGCGGATGGGAAAACGGCTCGAACAGGCCGATGCCCCAAATCTCCGACTGGAGCTGCTGTTCTACTTCTCCGGCCATTCCGACGAGCAGGGCCTGATGCTGGGCCGGGCCCACCTCTCGTATCGCGATGTCCGCGCGGCGATCGACCGGCTGCCCGCCGATGTCAAAATCGCGGTGGTCGATTCCTGCGCTTCCGGCGCGCTGACCCGGGGCAAGGGCGGGGTGCGGCGACCGCCGTTCCTGGTGGACTCCTCCGGCGATGTCTCCGGTTTTGCCATCCTCACCTCCGCGTCGGCAGACGAAGCGGCCCAGGAATCGGATCGGGTGGGGGGATCGTTCTTCACCCACTTTCTGGTCTCCGGACTGAGGGGCGCGGCCGACACGACTCGGGACGACAAAGTGACCCTCAACGAAGCCTACGCCTACGCGTTCCACGAAACCCTGGCCCGCACCGAGTCGACCCAGGCCGGCCCCCAGCATCCCAATTACGATTTTCAACTGGCCGGCAGCGGCGATTTGGTGCTCACCGACCTGCGGGGCACCTCTGCGCTGATCGTGATGGAGCCGGTGATCCACGGGCGTCTGTTCATTCGCGACGACAAAGGCACCCTGGTCGCCGAGATCGCCAAACCGGCGGGCCGCCCGATGAGCCTGGGCCTCGAGCCGGGCCGCTACGAGGTCACCCTGGAGCAACCCGCCGGAGTGTTTCGCGGCAACGTCCAGCTGAACAAAAACCGGGAAACCCAGCTGGCCATGTCGTCACTGACCCAGGTGGCCACCGAAAAAACGGTGCGCCGCGGGGGCCGTCTCGAGGGAGATGTAACGCGCATTCGCCATCGCCCGGTGAGCATGGGACTGTTTCCCGGGGTCTCCACCGATGGAGGGGCCGAAGATCCAGTGCTGAACAACTTTTCGCTCAACCTGATCGGTTGGGGGGACCACTTGATCGGGCTGGAGATTTCGTCAATCGGTGCCATCCGGCGCGGTGATGTGAAGGGGGCCCAGATCTCGGGGATCTTCAACTACACCCACGGCACGGCGATGGGGCTGGCAGTGGGCGGGATCACCAATATCGCCAAGGAGTCCCAGACCGGGGCCCAGGTCGCCGGCATCGCCAACGTCGTCGCCGGTGCTGTGAACGGTCTTCAGGTGGGCGGCATTGCCAATGTGGCCTCTGATGATGCACACGCCCTGCAAGTCGGCGGCATCGCCAATGTGGTCAAGGGGTCGTTCACCGGTCTGCAGGTGGGGGGCATCGCCAACGTGGACACCGGCCGGGTGATCGGACTGCAGGTGGGGGGCATCGGCAACTATGACCGGGGTGGGTTCAAGGGGCTGCAAATCGGCGGCATCGCCAACATCTCTCAAGGTGAGGTCTACGGGATGCAGCTCGGCGGCATCGTCAACGTGGGCGGTCGGGTCACCGGGGCGCAGATCGGGCTGATCAACATCGCCACCGAGGAGATGAACGGGGTGCAGATCGGGCTGGTCAACTGGGCCAAGAACGGCCTGTTCGCGCCGACCTACTGGGCCAGCGACACCGCCGTGGTCAACGTAGGGCTCAAGATGGGCGGACGCCACGCCTACGGCCTGCTCGGTTATGCGGGTAACACCCTGAGCGACAAGCCGTGGTCCGGCTACCTCTTCGGCCTGGGGGGCCACATCGAGCTCAGCCCCCTATGGGTTGAGATTGACGCGGTGGGCTACCAACTGTTCGCCGACCACAGCTGGAACAACGGGGCACTCGATATGCTGGTCAAACTCCGCGCCATGCTGGGCTGGCGAATCTTCAATCAGCTGTCGATCTACGGCGGCCCCACCCTGAACACCCTGATCTCCGAAGAGCGAAAAAGCGTCGGCGTCCACTGGTCGCTGAACACCGAAACAGACGGGGACACCACCTACAACACATCGATAGGCTTCCTCCTGGGCCTACAGTGGGAACCCCAATTCGGCACCCAGAACTCCATCGGCCGAACCGAGTAGCCCTTCCCCGGTCCATCCCGTCCATCCGTCCATAACCGTCCATCCCGTCCACACCGTCCATACCCCTCCCCGCGACGCCGCGCCCACGAGGGACGCGTCACCGCAAGGAACGGATAATTGCTCTATAAAGGAATTAGATCTATCCGCGAGGATCGCGCTTGATCAGATCTTCAACCACTGAGGGATCGGCGAGAGTGGAGGTGTCACCGATGGATCCGGTCTCTTTCTCGGCAATTTTGCGCAGGATGCGGCGCATGATCTTGCCGGAGCGGGTCTTGGGCAGGCCGGGCGCCCAGTGCACCACGTCGGGGCTGGCGATCGGTCCGATCTCGGTGCGCACGTGCTTGACCAGCGCTTTTTTCAGCTCGTCGGTGTACTCCTGGCCCGCGTTCAAGGTGACGTAGGCGTAGATGCCCTGGCCCTTGATGTCGTGGGGGTAACCGACCACGGCGGCCTCGGCCACCTGCGGGTGGGAGACCAGCGCGCTCTCCACCTCGGCGGTGCCCATGCGGTGTCCGGAGACGTTGATCACGTCGTCCACGCGGCCGGTGATCCAGTAATAACCGTCCTCGTCGCGGCGGGCGCCGTCACCGGAGAAGTAGTAGCCCTTGAACATATCGAAGTAGGTCTCTTCGAAGCGCTTGTGGTCGCCGTAGACGGTCCGCATCTGGCCGGGCCACGGGCGCTTGAGGGCCAGGATACCCGAGCAGGCGCCGTCGAGCTCGTTGCCCTGGTCGTCGACGATGCACGGCTCGACGCCGAAAAACGGCAGGGTCGCCGAACCGGGCTTGGTGCCCCAGGCCCCGGGCAGCGGGGTGATCAGGATGCCGCCGGTCTCGGTCTGCCACCAGGTGTCCACGATCGGGCAGTTCTCCCGGCCGACGTTCTTGTGGTACCACATCCAGGCTTCGGGGTTGATCGGCTCGCCGACGCTGCCGAGCACGCGCAGGGAGGAGAGGTCGCAGCCGGCCGGCCATTTTTCCCCTTGAGCGGAGATGGCGCGAATCGCGGTCGGGGCGGTGTAGAACTGGTTCACTTTGTATTTCTCGACGACTTTCCAGAAGCGATCGGGCTCGGGATAGGTCGGCACGCCCTCGAACATGATCGTTTGGGCGCCGTTGGCCAGCGGTCCGTAGACGATGTAGGAGTGGCCGGTGACCCAGCCGATGTCAGCGGTGCACCAGTAGATGTCTCCATCGTGATAGTCGAAAATGTATTTGTGGGTGGTGGCGGTGTAGATCATGTAGCCGCCCACGTTGTGCTGCACGCCCTTGGGCTTGCCGGTGGAACCGGAGGTGTAGAGGATGAACAGGGGATCCTCGGCGTCCATCACCTCGGGCTCGCAATTGGCGTCCACTTTGCCCATCTCGTCGTCCCACCACATGTCGCGGCCGGCGGTCATCGGCACTTCGTTCCCCGTGCGCTTGACAACCACGATCTTCTCGACGCAGGGGGCCTTTTGGGCGGCCAGGTCGGCGTTGGTCTTCATCGGGACGTTGTTCTTGTTGCCCCGCAGGCCGGTGTCCTGGGTGATGATGATTTTGCAGTCCGAGTCGTTGCAGCGATCGGCCAGAGCGTCAGGAGAAAAGGCGCCGAAAACGATGGAATGGACCGCGCCGATGCGGGCGCAGGCGAGCATGGCCACGGCCAGCTCGGGAATCATCTGCATGTAGATCGAAACCCGGTCGCCTTTTTTCACGCCGTTGGCTTTGAGCACGTTGGCGAATTTGCACACTTTCTCGTGCAGCTCTTTGTAGGTCAGCTTGGCGTCGGTGCCGACCTCATTGCCTTCCCAGATAATCGCAGTCTGGTCGCCGCGCTTCTCCAGGTGACGGTCGAGGCAGTTGTAGGTGATGTTGGTTTTCGCTCCGCGGAACCACTCGATGAAGATTTTGCCCTTGTTGCGGTCGTAGTTGAAATCCCAGACTTTGTCCCACTTTTTGTACCAGTGGAAATTCTCGGCGATCTCAGCCCAGAACCCCTCGGGGTCGCTGATCGAGCGGTCGTACATCTCTTTGTACTGCTCATAGCTCTTGATCCAAGCGCGCTCTTTAAACTCTGATGATGGATTAAATGTTTTGTCTCCCATAACTCACTCCTTTTTCATTTCCATCGTTTTGAAACTATTCTCAACATTGTCAAGTCGCAATCTGCAGCGACGAATATTTGTCCCATCTACGCCGCCGCCTTGGGCGGTTTCACCATGGCCGCGATTCCAGCGGCGATCAACACCGCCACACCACAAATGGTGAAGGCCAGCGGGAAGTTGCCCAGGTCACCCAGCTTGCCGCCCATGATCGGGCCAGCAATGCCGCCCACACCGTAGGCCAGAAACACGAAGGGATAGGTCTGTCCCACGTTTTTGGCGCCAAACGTGTCTGCGGTCATCGAGGGGAAGAGGGCGAAATTGCCGCCGAAGTTGAACCCGATCAATCCGGCAAAAATCCACAGCGGCCAGGGGGAGCCGGCCATGTAGGGGAAGGCCAGGACCAGCACGCCCTGAGTGGCGAGCATGATGATCACCGAGAGCTTGCGCCCCAGTTTGTCGCTCATCGCGCCCCAGAGAATGCGGCCGAAACCGTTGCCCAAGGAGAAGAAGACCGCCATCGCGGTACCGGCGATGGCATTTGCGGTATCGATATCGATGCCGTTGGCGGTCAAGGCCTTCATTGGGAAGGCCTTCATCAAACCGATGCTCATCAGACCGGCGCCGCCGCCGGCCACGAAGCAGAGAAAGATCATGTAAAACTGAGGGGTTCTGAGCATCTGTCCGGAGGTGTAATCAATCCCGCCGGTGGCCGCCGCAGCCGTGGCCTCAGGCGGGGTGTACCCCTCGGGCAACCAGCCGTCCGGAGGAAAGACCATGAACATACCGCCGATGACCACCATGGCCAAAAAGGCGATACCGTATATGATGAAAGAGGTGCTCAGACCCACACTGGCGATCAGGTGGCCCCAGGTACCGGCCAGCTTGACCCAGCCCATGGCGCCGAAACCAAACCCGGCCACGGCCAGTCCCATGATCAGGCCCTTTTTGTCCGGGAACCAGCGCATGCCCACGGCAATGGGCACCACGTATGCCAAACCGATACCGCTTCCGCCGATGACCCCGATGCAGATCAGGGTCACCCAGTAGTTGGTGGAACCGATCAGACCGGCGAGGAGATACCCGGAGCCGAGCACCAATCCTCCGGCGATGGCCAGCTTGCGGGGTCCCAGCTTGGGCATCATGAAGCCGGCCAGCACCATGATTAGAGCGAAGAAGGCCAGGCCTGCGGCAAACACCCCCTGGCTCTGCATGTTACTGAACCCGTAGCTCAGTTTCTCGATCTTTGCCGAATCGACGTATTTCTCGACTATCTGGTCAAGATCACTGACGATTTTAGCCTGTTGCTCCTTGAGATCGGCGACCTTTTCTTTGTCCGCCTTGGTCTCGCTCGGGGCGCTCTTAATCGCACTTTTAACCTTTTTCAGCTCAGTGCGGCCCAGTTTGGACTCGGCCTGCATTTTCTCGTATGCGGCAACCTCCAGTCCGAGTTGCTCGGCTCCGTAGTTCACCGCGATTGCCGAAGGGGTCTTGGCAGTCAACGGTGGCGTAAATACAGACCAGGCGTAAATTGCTCCCAGAGCGAGCTGAATCAGAATCGCTCCGACGACGACGAGCCAGCGGTTCATTACTTTCTGTGACATTAAGTCTCCTTTGGATGATTCGCGGTGAGAGGTTGGTCCAGGATGAGCATTTAGTCTCAACTGTCCTTAACTGGTGTCCGCGCCTCGCTCAACCCGATGAGGTGGGCGTCGAACCCATTACTTGGTTGGGATACTTAGGAAATCGACTGACCGTGCCCAATGATCTGGATCATGGTTTGTGGGTATTCTTTGGGAAATAGTCCCTTGTTCACCACAAATGCCGTATTTAAATCGGTTGCAGTGACGAAAGTATGCACGAATCGACCCGTTTTCCCTTTAAAATTGCTATAGAACCGCCAATTCAACTAACCGTTTAGTTAACTGTCAAAGCTTTGCAAAACCTCGCGTTCAACGCCATCCCTTTCCCCTGTCCACTCCGTCCACCCCGTCAATTTTGTCCATTTCCCTTCCGGGAACCGTCATTGAGATTGGGGCTGATGAACGGGTTGGCTGAGCGGGGCCTGATGTCCCCTAGCGGGCTGAACCGGAATCTGTGCCGGAGTGGACTGGCGCCCTGTCACGAGCAGCACGATCACGACAATGAGCAAGACCGTAATAACGGCTAATAACGCGATAACAATACCTTTTCCTCCCTGACGTTTGGGAGGACGGCTGCTGGGGGGGCCGGAGATTTGAGTATCGGAGCGACGCTTGGGTGGCTCGTCCGATCCGGGTACTGAACGCATCGCCGTGGTCACAGCAGAGCTGGGGAGCAGAGACTTGAGGGCGTCGGCAAACTCGCTGGCGCTCTGGTACCGGTCGTTGCGGTTCTTCTCGAACGCCCGCCGGACGACCGGGTCCAACCGCTGAGGCAGGTTCAGGTCGGGGCGCCGTTCAGAGATCGGAATCGGCTCGGTGTTGATGTGGTGCCGAATGTACTCCATCGGCTTGGATTTGGGGAACGGCAGTCGTCCGGTGACCAGCTCGTAGAAGATCAGCCCCATCGAATAGACGTCCGAACGGCGATCCAGGGTCTCCCCCTGGGCTTGCTCGGGGGACATGAACTCCGGCGTGCCGAACACCATTCCCTCTTGGGTGAGCACCATCGAGCCTGGGCGCAGCTTGGCGTCCCGAATCTTGGCCAGACCAAAATCGAGAACCTTGGGAAAATCGGGAATACCGCCCTGTTGGGTCAGCAGAATATTCTCCGGTTTGAGGTCCCGGTGGATCACCTCAACCGAGTGGGCCTCTTCTAATGCACCCAGGGCGGGGATCATCACGCGGATGCCCCGCTCCATCGCCATCGGGCCCTCTTTGCGCACCAGCCGGGCCAAATCCGTGCCATCCAGATATTCCATTACGATGTAGAGTTGACCGGTATTTTCGAGTTGGCCGTAGAGAAACACGCGCACCGTGTTGGGGTGGGTCAACCGGCTCATCGCCCTCGCCTCCCGGCGAAAGCGGGAGATCAAATCCGGACGCGCGGCCAGCTTGGCGTGGAGGATCTTGATCGCCACCATGCGCTCCATCGCCGGTTGCTCGGCTTTGAACACCTCGCCCATGCCCCCGCGGCCGATCTTTTCAATAATGCGAAACTGCCCGAGCAGCTCTTTCCCGATCAAGTCTTCTGGCATAATGTCTAATTTATACCCTTTCAGTTTTGCGGAACAAGGGGCACAACAATAAAGAAGGTATTTATCTTTAAAGAAGAACTCCCGACAACCCCAAAAAGAGGTTCTGTTTGCCAACCACGACCAATCGCTCCCACCAGGAAACGTCCTTTTCGACAGCCCCATGGGCGCCGCGGCAGATCCCTGTCGATGAACCGGTACAACGGGACGGCATCGTCAATCAATTTCCCCGACGGGACAATCGCCTCCCCTTGCCGACGCTGTCGGAGGCACTGGGCGAGCCCCAAACGTTCGACCTGGCGTTGAATGGAATCCGGCGGGAGCCCACCGAATCCGGGCCACTTGTTCCGGTGGCCTTGGCCGACAAAGGGCGCCCGGCGTCGCGACGCGCAGTGCTCGGACTCCCGCTGGGCCTGGCCCGCTACCTGGTGGACACCGCCCTCGGCCGGGGTGCCGGTTCCGCCTCGAATCAACCCCTCTCCTCAGGTGAACAGGGGGCCCTGCTGTACCTGTTGGACCGGGCTGCAAAGGATTGGCAGGACGCGGGGGGCGCCCCCTTTTCGATCTGCGGCCTGTTGGCTGATCGCCGCCAAGTCACCGACTACTTGGAACCAGGGGAACTGTGGTCAGTTGGGGCGCAGATCTGCAACACCGCGCTAAGTGCCAGAGCTTCCCTGCTGCTCACTTCCCTGCCGGCCCAACAGCAGACAGGCCCCTCGACCCCGGGGCCTCTCCCCATCGCCGGGCAATGGCCGATCCGCCTCTCCCTCGAAATCGGTCACACGCGGCTCGCGCTGACAGAGGCGACCTCCTTGTCCGCGCGCGACATCGTCCTTCTCGACACGGGAGGGCATCCGCTGTTTTCGGGCTCGCCCCCGCTCCTGCGGGTTCACTGTGGTGACTGGCACGCCGGCGCCAAATGGCTGGACGGGCAACGGTTCGAGATGGTATCTCCCCAGGAAGAGGGTATTGTGATGAACACAAACAAAAAGGGGTCCGATCCGATTGATGCCAGCTTGGTTTCGACCCCGGATGACGAAGCAGCCGCCCTGGAGGTGGTCGTCTCCGTGGAGATCGGGCAGGTCAAACTCTCCGTGGATCAGGCGACCCGTCTGTTGCCCGGTCGCATCATTCGACTCGAACAAGAGGTGGGCACCGATGTGGCACTCAAAGTGGGAGACAAGCTGATCGGCCGGGGAGAGCTCGTCGATCACCAGGGCCGCCTGGCCGTTGAAATCACCGAGGTCAGATGAAAGGTGAGGTCCGAAGGTGGCTCGGTGCCCTGTGCCTCGTCGCCGCCTGCGGTCAACAGCCCGTGGCCACCGATTCGAGCGAGTCCAGCTCCCCCGGGTCACCATCCGCCGAAAAGGAGTTAGACGACGCCGCTGCCCCCCTCACCTCGGCCCACACTCCGGTGAAGCCCGTGCAACCCGGTACCGAGCTGCAC
>JANQET010000492.1 GCA_028278265.1 Myxococcota bacterium | reverse complement strand
CGCCATGGCCTGCTCCCGGTTGATCGTCGGCTGGGAACCGAAATGGCCCACCAGGTAGCGCGAAAAATTGATCAACTGACGCACATTGCCCGGCCAATCGAAACCGATGATGTCCGCCACTAATGCCGAGGGGATCCAGGGGGGCTGGCCGTCGTCCGAAAAGGAGAGCTCCACCGGGGCGTTCGTCGTCTCGATCTCCGCGCGGATGAAGTGCAGCAACAAATTGGAGATATCCTCCCGGCGATCCCGCAGGGGCGGGACGGTGAGACAGTAGGCCGAGAGGCGGTGGAGCAGCGGTGCCCTGAAGCGTCCCTGGTCAATGGCCAGCTGCAGGTCTTCGTCGGTCGCGGCGATGATCCGCACATCCACCTTTTGGGTCTGCTTTGAGCCGACCGCCTGGATTTCACCGGTTTCGATGGCCCTCAGGGTGAGGGCTTGAATCTCGCTGGGAGTGGCGCCGATTTCGTCCAGGAAGAGAGACCCCCCATGGGCCAGCCCGAAATAGCCGGGATGCTCGTTGATCGCGCCGGTGAACGATCCCTTTTTGTGTCCAAAGAGCTCCGAGGTGGCTGTGGCGGTCGGAATGGCTGCCATATTGACGCAGATGAACGGTTTCTCTTTTCGCGGGCCGGACTGGTGAAGTGCCTGAGCCGTCAGCTCCTTGCCGACGCCGGTTTCCCCCAGCAGCAGCACCGGGGCGGCCTGTTGAGCTGCTTGAACAATATCGTGGCGCATCGACTCCAGGGCGTCGCACTGCCCGACAAATCCCAACGCCGGTGCACTGACCGTTCTCTTTTTGGTGCGGTGGAGCAGCAACACCAACCGATTGGCCAATTCGAGCACCAGACCGCGCTCCAACTCGCTGCCGGTGTATTCGTGGGGGCCGTGCAACGGGTGACCGGCCACCACCAATTGACTGGTCGTGGAAGGGGCGATCATCACTCCGTCTGAGCCGGAAACGGAGATCCAGATCGGTTTGCGGCTGACCAGCGTTGAGGACAACGGCTCGGCGGTCGATCCACCGATGGCGCTAAAGAGCGGTTCGAGCCGGGAGAGGGCCACAGGGGCCGGGTTCTGCTCGAACAGATACGAACGCTCGCCGATTCTGTCTAGATCCGGGTGGTAGACAATGGTCAAGCAGAACAGGTCGTCGGTCCGTTGGGAATGGGTGTCGCAGACCGGGTTGACGGTCTCGATCAAATTCAAGTCCCGCTTCATCACTGTTTTCCGGTCTGAGACGACTCGCTCGATAGGCTATCGGCTTTTTTCGGGGGTGTGATATTGCGCTCTTTCATCCATCTCTCCAAGTCGGCCAAATCCTGTTCGGCGCGCTCCGAATTATCCCTCATCAGCGCCAGGGCGGTCAACGCCTTCTCCCCGGCGGTGTCCCGTTGGCCTTGTTGCCACATCGCGCGGGCGAGACCAAAGGCGATCTCGGACCGGAGCAGGTCATGACCTTGCTTGTCGCCGGCCAGGTTCCAAGCCGCTTCCAGATCCGATCTGGCCGCTTCCGGGTTGCCCAGCCCCAGGTGGGACAATCCCCTGCCGGAGAGGACGTAGCTGAAGAAAATATGGCCATCGGGTAAAGCGCCGGAGAGGATCCGATGGGCCTGGATCATGTCGTCGAGGCTGCTCTGGTGTTGATTGAGCCGTCGTTTGACATCTGCCCCGTTGATCAGCGGGATGGCCACCCGCGGGTGGGTCGCACCGTAACTCGTCTCGAGGATCTGTTTGACCCGTTGGTGGGTTGCCAGCGACTCGGTCAGCTTGCCCTGTTGCTCGAGCACATTGCCCATGCCGTTCAAGGGATTGGCCAGGTCCGGGTGATCCGGACCGAGGCTCTGCTCCATGCCGTCGAGAACCTCTTGGTGCAGCTTGATCGATTCCGCGGAATTGCCCCGCTTGTACTCCACGATGGCCAACCCGTTTTTCATGTGCAGCGCGTTGGGATAGAGGGGGCCCAGATTTTTGACGGTCAATCGATAGGCCTCCCGATACTGTTTCGCGGCTTCGTCGTAGCGGCCGCTTTCCACCAGGCAGACCGCCACGTGGTAGATATCCGCTGCTACGGGGTAAGCCTCGTTCCCCAGGGCGGTCCGGTGGATTTCGATGGCTTTTTCGAACAGGGGAATGGCCTTGTCGCAGGCGTCGTTGTTGCGGTGCAGGGTGCCCAGATGGGACAGCAATTCGGCGTGAAGCTCGCTCAGCTGAAGGTCGAGCCGATCGACCCAGGAACGGGCTTGTTGCGCCAGGCGCAGGCCCTGTTCGCGGTCGGAGATTTTCTCGATGACCACGTAGAGTTTTTCAATCTGTGCGGCCAGACCGATGTGATCGTGGCGGCACGCGGTGGCGGTGGCGATCGCGCGATTCAGGGGGACCAGGCTCTCCTTGAACTTGCCGCTCTTGTGGCTCAGTCGACCCAACTCCAGCAGCCCTTCGGCGGTCAAGGGTGGATAGCCCAGTTTCTCGATCCGCTGGAGGAGAGATTCTGCCGGCTGCAATCCCTCCTTGTACTTGCCGGTTTTGCGCAGCGCAGTAATGTCGGCCAGCTCATCACGCAGCGCGGCAACCCGGGCGGCGATGGCGGGTTCGGGCGGAGGAACGGCCTGCATCAGCCGGTTGAGATCACCGCATTGGCTCACCGGACTGAGGGAGAGGACCGATTCCACCGCATCCTTCCTAACTTGATCGTCTGCTTTACCCAGCACCTGAATCAGGGAGCGATACTCCCGTTTTCTCTGCTGCAGACACCCCATCTGTTTGTCGAGCATCTCAGGGGATCGCTCCTGACGGATATGGGTTGCCTCGCAGGCCTCGGTCCACAGCTCGGTCCACTCTTGTCCATAGCGATCCAGCAGATCGACGGTGCGCTGACCCCTGAACGCCGATTGGGGATCCCCATCAACGGCGAGTGCAGTTTCGAGCTCGGCCCGGCGGTCCGCGTGCCAGATGTCGGCCAACTGTTCAGCAGCGCCGCGACAGCGACTGAGCATCTTGGAACGACCCGCCTCCCAGGCGCCACATATTCCGGCGACCACGGCGATCAATGCCACCACGGCGATCGCCCAGCCGAGTTTTTTGGGGCGGCGTTGCAGCTTTTTGAGCAGGGAATCCAAGGAGTCAAAGCGCGCGGCCGGATCCGATTGTAGCGCCCGAGCCAGGGTGGCCTGCAGCCAGGTGGGAACGGCACTCTGCGCCGGGGGTGGGTTGAGCTTGCCCGCCAGGACATTCTCCCGCAACTCGGCGAGGGTCTCTCCGGCGAACGGGGGTTGTTCATAGAGGGCTTCGTACAGCGCGGCGGCAAAGGAGAACTGATCGCTCAACGGATTGGCCGGCTCGAGTCGGTGTTGCTCCGGAGACATGTAGGCGGGCGTCCCGGCGAGAAGGTGGGCCGACGGTCGGTCGGTGTCGTCCGCCGGTGACGGTTGTTCAGCTCGATCCGCCTGCGTCGCATTGGAGATAGCCAAGCCGAAATCGCTGACCCTGACGCGGCCGTCTTCGCCGATCAGAATGTTGTCCGGTTTGACATCCCGGTGCACCAATCCGGCCCGGTGGGCGGCCTGCAAGCCCTGTCCCGCTTGGTGAAACACAGACACGATCTCCCGCCAGGATCGCTTTTGAGAGGAGAGCCATTGCCGCAAATCTCCGCCGGCGACGTACTCCATCGCCACGAAGATGCGTCCTTGAAAAATACCCACGTCGTGGACCACATTCACGTTGGGGCTGGTCAGCTTGGCCATTGCCTTGGCTTCTCTCAACAGCCGGTTCTGGTGGGCGGAGAGGGCGTTGTCTCCGGTGTCGGTGCGCAGGACTTTGATCGCGACCTTTCGCTCCAATGAGGAGTCATAGGCGGTGTACACCGCGCCGACCGACCCCTCGCTTAACGGCTTCAAAATCACGTATCGGCCCAGGTTGGTGCCTCTGGTCAGGGCGATGGTCACAGGGGCGTCGGGTGCGTCGGGATCGATGGTGGGTCGCTCGTCCGGTGTGTTGGTCTGATCGTCGCTCAATCAAGCTCTCCTTGATTTCCATGAAAACTGGATTTCATGGGAATCTGGTTCGTCCGTATTACAGTGCGACATGGGAAAAGATGTCAACACCCAAACAGGTGAATCGCCGGGCCGCGAAACAGCGGGCTGATCAGTGTAGCTCATCCTTGATCGTCGCGTTGAGCAGTTCACCGAAGGCGGTCGCCGCTGTCGGCGACAGTCCGGCACCGTCATATCCCATCTCCAGGGTGATGCGGTTGCGATAAGTGGTGGCGGCAAACAGGACGTTTTTGGCGGGAAAAATGGGCACCACGATCGAACAACGGGAGGCTTGGAGCGGACCGAACCGCCCGGCGTCATCGGGGATGGGACCGATGTTGGTCAGACCGCTGACGCGAAACATGTAACGGGCCATCAGCTGAAAAACCGGCTTGAAGATGAACCGTGCCAGAGCACCGGGAATCCACCTCCCCTTGAGCATCATCGCGATGCCGTCCAGGCTGAGTCCCATCCGTTTCATCCGATCCAGCTTGGCCTTGACCACTTTGGCGGTGCTCGAAAAATCGCCAATCTGGGTTCGCTTGAGCCAAAACCGATGGGCTGAGCTGAGATTGGCCACCGGTCCGGTTCCGGGAGCGTATCTTCGGCGCATGTCAGCCGCGAAAACGAGCGGCACATACCGACCGGGTTGAGCAGCATGCTGTCGGTTCCAGCGGTGTATTGACACAATGAGCGCTGTCATCAAGAAATCGTTGATCTTGGCCCCGCGCTCGGCACACCAGCGCCGAATCTGAGTGACCAAATTCGAATTGATGGTAAGCGTCGTGTAACGGGCCACACCGAGCCGGCCGGTGATTGCCGGTGCCCGATCCATGTAGAGTTGTTCAAACCGTCTGGATGAAATAAACGATTTGGCGAACTGCTCGATGAAGAGGGTGGGGCCCATCAGCAACCAGTGCTTGAGCGAGAGGCCGGGCAAGATCAGCGACAACCCCCGCCGCTGATCGAGCGGTTCGACCGGACGGGGTTGCGGGTTATCCGTCAAATCGGAATAGAGACGAGCCAGCTCGGTCATCAAATTGGCCGTGCTGCGGCCGTCCGCTAAAATGTGGTGCAGCTGAAAGACCAATCGCGTCCTGCGCGCACTCGAGAGACAATAAAAAGCAACCCCCGGTCCCCGCTCGATATCGAGCACCGTATCCACAACGCGGTTCGTTTTCTCGTTGATATCATTACTATCGACCCCCTCCTCGAAATGGACAAGGTCTGCCGGGACCAATCCCTCGAGGGGAACAAATTGATCGCAAAAAAACCGCCGTTCGAGTCGGCAACTGAGCACCGGTGCCCGCATCAACAGCTGCTCCACAGCGCGTCCCAACACCCGAGAGTCGAGCCGGTCGTCAAAATCCCAAATCCCCCATAACTGAAACGGAACGGAATACCGCCCCAGCTCATGGATAAGGGAGTCGATGCGGGAGACCGGGATCATGATGATTAGGATAAGTCCTAATCGGGTTGAGTCGAGTTTGATCGAGAGCCGGGGTTGGTGGTGAATCGGGTCGGTAGGGTGCACAGGATATGGAGTGGGAACAAGCTACCCCACACGACATTTGGTCGGCGGTCGGCATTCTGCGCTCTATTCGAGACCGAGAACACCGGGATTCATTAGACGGCCGGGATCGAGCACTGTTTTCATTTCGTCCAGGAGGGACCAGATATCTTCACTCTGGAGGTTTTGCCGATACCGATAGTACTTGCCTATTCCATAGTGGGTTCCGCCCAACTCGCTGAACAGAATGAGCAGCTTGCGTCGGAGCTTGATGGCGGTCTGTCTTGCCTCGAGGTTGGCCGACGTATTCTCCAACAGGTTTTTTTGTGTGGGGTTCAGCACGCTGAAACGCAACGGATTGGGTTTATCCCTCCAGAACAGAATGGGTTCGATGCCGAACATATCGTTGGAGATGAGGTAGTTGCACGTTTTTTCCAGGGCGTGTTGCTGCATGGTGGCGCTGTGCTCCTGCCAAAACCGCTCCAGTCCCTCGGTAAGCTCGTGCGCTCGTGAGAGCGGCACCACGCAGTTACTGGGAATCGAACAACTACCTTGGATGCCTTGGATGAGCCTCCCGATCGGCTGAAATGGATCGGACCGCATCACCAGCGGCAGAATCGGCGGTAACTTTTTGCCGCCCTGCTTTTTGGCGATTCCTTTGATCGCGGCCAATCCGCGATCAGCTGTCCGCTGATTGAATCCGTCCACAACCGCGTGAAACGAATACTCGTAAGCGCCGAGGAACTTGACCCCGCTCGGCCTGGCACTGCGAAGCAGGTCGCGGATCCCACGCCATCGACTCGAGCTCGTTCCAATGATCTTTTGCACGATGGCGTTGCGCTCGGATTTGGTCGGAGGCGGTTCGCTGGCAAATTGGCGATGATGATATCTCGCCAAGCCGGTGAGCTCAGAGGCCACACCCAAGCGGGCGCATTCGCACATGGTGGAAACGAGACGCTCCCGATCCTCGAATCCGAATGACGCGAAGGATGTTCCTCCGGGCCGGTGGACGAGTCGAAAGGTCGCCTTGGTCTTGATGCCGAATGCCCCTCCATCGTGGACAAAGACACCGGTTAAATCCGGACCGAAATGGCGTAACAAGGGGATCGGATCGCCTGTGGCGCGTCCACCGGTCTGAATGATCCGGCCGTCGCTGAGGACCACTTCGATCCCCAACAAATAGTCATTGATGTCTCCCTTTCCCAGCCCGACACAGTTGTTTCCCAGCCCCCCGCCGACGGTTGCAACCATTCCGGAAACGGGTCCCAGGAAGGGAATCCAATAGTCCAACTCCAGCAATGCACTGTGGATCTGTTTCCAGGCTACCCCGGCTTCTACAGTGATGAAGAGATCGTCGGTATTGATCACCGAAATTCGATTCATCCGGCTCAGATCAACGATCACCGAGTATTCCCGTTTCGGTACGTATCCCATTGTGTAGGACATCCCCGCGCCACGGGGAACGAGGGCCGCACCGGCCGACGAGCACAGCTTGGCCGCCTCGGCGACCTCCTGAGTCGTTGCCGGTTGGATCACAGCGCTCGCTGTCGAACCCGTTTCTTCGCTGAAGTCCAGTGAATGGAACGTAAGAGTCTTCTGATCAGTGAGGACGTGTGGAATACCGAGCTTGCCTTTCAAGCGGTCAATGAGAGTGTCGATGGTACAATTGGTGAATTGTCGATCCGTCATCAATCGCCTCCTCCTTGAGGGTTCAAATCCCCCCATTCCGACTCGATGGACCGAAGAGGATCGGTTATCGCAACTGACTGTTAATCAGCTCCCCGAAAGGGATCCGATCGTCACGCTTTGTTCATCGAATGATTTTTTGAGGGACCGCAGAGGTTGGGTTATCGGAATATCACTCCCGGGGTCGCAGGTTCGAATCCTGTTCGCCACCCCAGTGTGGTGGCGGTAGCTCAGTGGAAGAGCACGTAGGGCGTTGAAGACAAAAACCGAGGTGGATTGCTTTGTCATCTACACCGACAGCGAGTCATGGGCCGGCAGCGTTCACGCAGATCAAGCGTTGAACGACTATCGGCAAAAAATGGGTATCCCGGCCAAACTGGTGTCTGTGGCCCTGAGCGGTGATCGATTCTCGATCGCCAACCCGAACGATGCTGGCCAGATGGATGTCATTGGTTTCGATACGGCAACCCCGAATGTGATCAGTGACTTCATCAAGAGCTAGCCCTCACCCCGTGTAACCCGGTTCCATCGCCGGGTTATGCGGCCTTGTCCCTGTCGTCTAATAGGTCAGGATCTCGGACTTTCAATCCGAAGAAGCGGGTTCGACTCCCGTCAGGGACACAAAAGGTCGAGACCCTGTAGCATAGTGGAGTACGCGCCTGGCTACGAACCAGGTACACGTAGGTTCGATTCCTGCCGGGGTCATCTGGGAGGCGCTCTGGGAAAGCGGGTTGGACACCAAATCCGATCGTCGGCAAGGTTCGATTCCTTGGTCTCCTGCAATGGACACCGTAGCCAAGTGGAAAGGCGGTGGGCTGCAACCCCACTCATCCCCAGTTCGAATCTGGGCGGTGTCTCCATCGTTTTGCAGCGGGGAGGTTTGGTATCTCAACGGTTTCATACGCCGTGTAAGCCAGTTCAACTCTGGCCGCTGCAACTGCAAAGGATGCACGTGGCGGTTTTATGGCATAGAAGCCGAACGTGCGTCGACCGATGCTGTACCACGTCCAACGAGCTGGACGGGGTACAACACTGGCGACAGAAGTTTGTGTGAGGGTGAAAGTAGCGTCCCCAACGGGAGTCGAACCCGTGTCGCCGGCGTGAAAGGCCGGTGTCCTAGGCCTCTAGACGATGGGGACATCGGTCACCGCTGGGTTGCCTAGTGTGTGCGGTGAGCGATTTGTGTGAGCCGTGAAGGAATCGAACCTTCGACCTACGGATTAAAAGTCCGTTGCTCTACCAGCTGAGCTAACGGCCCAAAATGAGTTGTCAAAGTGCCCAGCGCTCGGTCGCGCTCTCCCGTTTCGCGAGAAACGAGATGAGTTTTCTTACTCATCGGTCTGTCGTTGTCAAGTAAGTGTTGTAAACTAAATATGATTATTCTTAAAATAGCGGGTGTATGAATCGTAATATGAATTATCGAGATGCACAGCTTATGAATCGTAACACGAAGTATCAAGTGCTCAAGGCGCTGAACTTCGTCATCATCGCGATCACTCTGGGCACCATCGGGTTTTGGTTCTTGAGTGAGCATCCGGTGACCTTGGGCCAGTGCCTCTATATGACGATCATCACCCTGTCTACGGTGGGCTACGGCGAGGTCATTCCGCTGAACGACTTCGGCCGGGTGTGGGCCAGCCTGCTGATCGTCTTCGGTATGGGATCCCTGATCTATTTCGGCTCGACGATTATCGCCTTTTTTGTCGAGCTCGACATGCAACAGATTCGACGGAGGAAACGGATGCAAAAGACCATCGACAGTCTCGACAATCACGTCATCGTCTGCGGCGTGGGCACGACCGGTGGTCATGTGGTGCGGGAGCTGTTCTCCGTGAAGACGCCGTTCGTGATGGTGGACAGCTCACAGGAACGTATCGATGAGTTGATCACTTCGGTAAACACTGACAATCGAAAGATGCTTTACCTTCGCGGGGATGCCACCGAAGAGCGCATCCTCCGGCGTGCCGGAATCGAGCGGGCCGCCGGCCTGGTCGCCGCGCTGCGCAGTGACAAGGACAACCTGTACATCATTCTCTCCGCGCGTCAGCTCAACGCCAAGGTGCGCATCGTGGCCCGGGCCACCGAGAAGAACGTTCCATCGATGATGCTCCACGCCGGCGCCGATCGGGTCGTTTCACCCAACTATATCGGCGGGATGCGCATCGCCTCGGAGATCGTCCGGCCCCAGGTGGTCGAGTTTCTCGACATGATGCTGCGGGACACGGATCAGGCGACCCGCATCGAACAGGTCTCCCTGCCCCCCGAATCCCCTCTCGTCGGCAAGCGCCTGCTGGATACCAACATCCGCAAGGCCACCGAGGTGTTGGTCATCGCCATTCGCGACAAAGAGGGAAAGTACATCTTCAACCCGGGCCCGGAGACCTTGCTCGAAGCGGAGGCGACCCTGGTGGTGCTCGGTGCGGCCGATTCGGTGATCAAGCTGCGGGAATCCCTGCTCGGCGCTGAGGCGCGAAACTCGTTGATCGCGTAGCACCGCGATCAATCCATTGAACCACCCGGACAATTTCCGCCGCTTCTACCTTGTGCGATGTTGAACAGTGATTAGCTTGGCCGAAAGAGGTGAAACAGATGCGGTACATCCCCCACAATGAGGCTGATATTCAGATCATGCTGAAGAAAATAGGCGTGCAGCAGGTGGACGAGCTGTTCGACCAGATTCCCCAAGCCCTGCGGTTCAAAGGGGAGCTCGATCTGCCCCCACCGATGCACGAACGGGAGCTGATGGGCCACCTCACAGGCCTGGCCCGCGAGACGGCGGCGGAGCAGCTGGTTTCTTTTGCCGGCGCCGGCGCCTACGCACACCACGTGCCGCCGGCAGTGGATCAGATTTTGCTGCGCTCGGAATTCTATACCGCCTATACGCCGTACCAGCCCGAGGTCAGTCAGGGGACCGTGCAGGCCATTTTCGAGTTTCAAACGCTGATCAGCCGGCTGCTCGGTCTCCCGGTGGCCAATGCTTCCATGTACGACTGTGCGACGGCCACTGCCGAAGCGGCGCTGATGGCGCGGCGGGTGACCAAGCGCGATCGGGTGTTGATCAGCTCCGGTTTGCACCCGGATTATCAGCAGGTCCTGCAAAACTACCTGTCCGGATTGGATCAAGGGGAGCAAACGGTGGAAACGATTCCGCTGGTGCCAGAAACCGGCGCAACGGATCTCGCCGCCTTGGAATCCCGGCTCGGGGGGGATGTGGCCGCCGTGGTGGCGGGGCACCCCAATTTTTTCGGCATCGTCGAGCCCTTTGATCAGATCGCCGAGATGGCGCGAGAACAGGGTGTATTGGCCATCAGTGTCACCGCCGAACCGTTTGCGTTCGGCGTGTTGGCGTCACCGGGAGCGTTGGGGGCCGATATCGCTGTCGCCGAAGGACAGCCCTTGGGGACTTCCCTCTCCTTTGGCGGTCCGGGCTTGGGCCTGTTCGCCTGCCGGGACGAGCGCCGACTCATTCGGCAGATGCCCGGCCGACTGGCCGGTCAAACCGTGGACGTCACCGGCAAGACCGGTTACGTGCTCACCCTTTCCACCCGCGAACAGCACATCCGTCGGGAAAAGGCGACCTCCAACATCTGCACCAACCAGGGTCTGTGCGCCCTGGCGGTGACGGTCAACCTCTGTCTGCTGGGCAAGCACGGATTTGGCAAAGTGGCCGCCGCCTGCCTCGCCGGAGCGGAGTTCCTGAAGCGGGGTATTGCCAGAATCCCGGGACTGGCCCTGGTTCATCAGGGACCCACATTCAATGAATTTGCAGTGCGTACGGAGCATCAATCGGCGGCAGAGCTGATCGAAAAAATGACCGAGTTCGGATTCTTGGCCGGCGTCGATATCTCCCGCTTCGGTGGGGACACTGAGGATGTTTTTCTCGTGGCGGTCACTGAATGCCACACCGCCAAGATGCTCGAAACCTATCTAGAAGCACTCGAAAAAGTTTGATTTTTAGCTGAGATTCGGCTTTCAATGGAGAAGGCGAATAACAGCAGAGTCGATATCGATGGATCGCTGTAGCGCGTTTGAGTCGTGCGGCGATTGCGGTGACGAACAATGGGCAGTCCCAGGAGGACAGGATGAAAGTAAAGCCGATCGCACTTGGTTTTGTCTTCGGTTTATGCGTTGTGGTGCAGGTAAATGCACGGTCGACCCAGGAAGAAGAGGACATGATGAATCTGGGGGATGACGAGGACGAAGGGGACGAAGGAGGGGGCGAAATCGGCGGAGATGCCGAATTTGTTTTCGGCAAGGACAAGGCCGACACCAAGAAGAAAACCGAAAAGAAGGCAGCCAAGAAGGCCGGGCCGGTGGACGGCGTCCCCTCCGGGCAGTTCGACGCCTTCATCGGTTCGGGCTATGCCGTCCCGGTGATTGGGCTCACCTATTCCCACCTCACCGGTTCGGCTCTCTACGGAGGCGTGCCGATCACTGTCGGGGGCCAGTACTACATCATCGACAACTTGGCGGTTGGCGCGCGCCTGCGTCTGATCCCCCTGTTGTGGACGCCGGGAACCCAATACGATCAAGAAGGGGGGGCCCTCGGTGCGGATGAGGGAACCATGATGCTGTTCGATTTCCAGGCCCAGGTCAGCTACTGCCTGGATCTGGATCTGCCGTTTACGCTGCACCCCTACGTGGCGGTCGGCGGCACCTATCTCAAGAAAAAGTACAGCGGAGAAGGGTCCCAGGGAGAGGGCGCGGCGATGTACTTTTCGGGCAGCGCCGGAGCCGCGGCAGTGATGAAGTTGACCGAGTTGGGACCCGGCGACCTGTCCCTGGATTTCGGTCTGGAGATCGCTCTGTTGCTCGGCGGCGGCAACTCGGCAAAAGAGATCCCCATGCGGGTGATGTACCCCCTCGCCCTGGTGGGACTCCGCTACGGTGTTTAGCCCACGACTTCTCCTATCCAAGAGCCCCGATCAACTTATCGAGATCCAGTGACTCCTCTGCTTGGCGGGCGAGCAGCTCGTCGTCGAGACGGACGTCCGGAAACTGGCCGAGAATGGGTACCCGACCGTGCTGGGTAATTGCTTCGGCATTGCCCAGCTCTTCCGGTGGGGTGCGGTTGAGGATCACGCCCGCAACTTCGATGCCCCGGTGACGCGCCGCTTCGATGGTCAGCAAGGTGGCGTTGATCGTTCCCAGTACATTGGGCGCGACGATGACGAGGGGCAGCCCGAGCTGGGCAATCAAATCCGCGTAAGTCAGATGATCCGAGAGGGGCACCAACAGCCCCCCTGCGCCCTCGGCCGAGACGAATTGAGCGCGGGCTCGGGCGCGACCGAACAGATCCATGATGGGTTTCGTCTCAATCGCCTGCCCCGCGCGGGCTGCCGCCAAATGTGGGGAAACTGGATCTTTGAAAGCAAAGGCGCACACTTCGCTGAGGTCTGCGGGCTGTCCGGTCGCTCGGTTGAGGGCTTCGGCATCCAGCGGCACGAGCTGTTCTCCCCGGCGCTCAGCGCCGCTCTCCACCGGTTTGAACGCCGCCACGTGTATCTGCCGTCGGGCGAGGGCGCTGATGATCGCCCGACCGATGACGGTCTTGCCCACTTCGGTGTTGGTGCCCGTGATAAAAATGCCTGGATGATGAGCTGTCATGATGAAATATCCTTTATTGCGCGATTCAGTTCGCGGATCAGGGTGTCGATTTGGTGTTCGGTGTGCGCGGCGCTCAGTGTGATGCGCAATCGCGCCGTGCCGGGGGCCACCGTGGGGGGACGGACCCCCTGCACGAACAGCCCCCGATTCCACAGTTGCTCAGAGAGGGCCATGGTGCGGGCGTTGCTCCCCACCATAATCGGCTGTATCGGGGTGTCGGAGGGCAACAGGGGCAGCTTTGTTGATTGGGCCTGGGATTTGAAATGGTCGATGTTGCGCACCAGAGCCGCCCGTTGCTCGTCGGCCGATTGGGCCAGCTCGAGCCCGGCCAGGGCCGCTGCTATCACGGGTATCGGTGCGGCGGTGGTGTAGAGCAGGCTTCTGCCCTTGGAGCGGATCAGATTTGCCGCGTCCTCACGGCAACAGACCACCCCGCCGCTGACCCCGAATGCCTTGCCCAGCGTACCGAGTCGAACGGCCACCCGGTCGGTCAACTCCAGTTGGGCCGCCAGTCCGGTCCCTCGAGGGCCCAGCACACCCATCGCATGGGCTTCGTCTAGGTACACTATCGCACCGTAACGCTCGGCCAGGGCACAGATCTCGGCCAGCGGCGCCAGATCCCCGTCCATGCTGAACACCGCGTCGGTGACGATTACTCTCAGCTCGGCGGTCGTTTCGCCGGCGAGCAGGGACTCGAGTTGGCCCATATCTCGATGGTTGAAGATCTGAACCCGAGCCGAGGACAGACGACAGCCATCGATCAGGCTGGCGTGCACCCGGGCATCGGAGAAGATGACATCGTTTTCACTGGTGAGGGCGGTCAGGGCACCCACGTTGGCCTGATATCCCGAGGCGAACAGCACGGCATCGGCTGAGCCTGCGAAGGTGGCAAAGGCGCGCTCCAGCCGGGCGTGCAGCGCCGTATTGCCGGATATCAACCGGGAGGCCCCGGCCCCCACCCCCCAACGTTCCACAGCAGTCTGCATTGCCTGTTTGACGCTCGGGTGGTTGGCCAAGCCCAGGTAATCATTAGAGCAAAAGACCAACTTGTTCGATCCGGCAGCACTCGTGGCCGGCCCCACCGGGCCATCGAGGACGCGCATTCGGCGGGTCAGTCCGGCCCGTTCGAGCTGTTGCAGTCGGTTGTACCAGGGGCGTCTCATCGGCTGCACGCTAGCCCAACTCCGGCCGTCTGCCAAGACTGTTAGGGTTCGTTCTGTAAGAGGAAAGGGCTTGACCTCCATGGATTGAGGCGACACACTGTTCAAATGAACAGCCTTATTAGTGTTGAGGGGGATCTGAACGTGCAAGAGCCGGTCGCCGTGCTCGGGGTTGGGGTGGAGGGGCGCGAAACGATCGCCTACCTGCTGCGAAACGGTGCGACCGAAGTCACCGCGCTGGACCAACACCCGATCGACGGGTTGCCTCCATCGGTTGCCACCGTTTTCGGACCCCACTACGATCAGCAGCTCGATCGGTTCGCCACCATCTTCCGTTCGCCGGGTATCCGTCCAGATGGGAAGCCGTTGGCCGACGCCCGAACCCGGGGGGCGGTGGTAACCTCGGCAACCGATTTTTTTCTGTCGCACTGTCCGGCACCGGTGGTCGGGATCACCGGCACGGTCGGCAAGGGAACCGCAGCGAGCGCGACTGCAGAAATGCTCACCCGCGCCGGATTTACCGTCCATCTGGGGGGAAACATCGGCACCAGTCCGTTGGCGTTCTTGGATCGGGTCAAACCCGCGGATCGGGTGGTGCTCGAAATTTCCAGCTTTCAGGCGATGGATTTGACCGTCTCACCGCAGGTGGCGGTCATTCTGAAAACCACGGTCGAACACTTGGATTGGCATCGCGATGTGGAGGAGTATCGAACAGCCAAGGCCCAATTATTGGCCCAGCAGCGAGCCGACCACTGGGTGATCTACAATGCGGATGCCCCCGGATCGGCGCAGATTGCCCGGGCATCGGCGGGACGCAAGATCGCCTATTCGATGACCGGATCGCTCGACCACGGCATGTATTTAAAAGAGAATCGGTTCCACCTGCGTCAGAACGGAAGAGACCTGAGCGTACCGATGACGCTCTCGTCGGTGCGGTTGAAGGGGCGGTTCAATCTGGAGAATCTGGCCGCGGCGATGCTCGCCTCATTGCAATTGGGTGCCCCCCTCGAGGCGGCAGCTCGGGCCGGTGAAGCATTCAACGGTCTGCCCCATCGGCTGGAGTTCGTCACCGAGACAGAGGGCATTCAGTTCTACAACGATTCCTACGCCACCCGACCGGAGGCGACGATTGGCGCCCTGTCGGCCTTTGATCAGGAGCCGCTGGCGCTGATTCTCGGAGGATCCGAAAAAAACGTCGATTTCGATGAGCTGGCCCGAGTCGTGACGAACCATCGACAGCTGGTGCACGTGGGGCTGATCGGCGCGACGGCGAAGCGCCTGCGACGGGCCATTGAAGAGGTCTTGCATCGGCCATTGTCGATGAAAATGCACGAGACACTCGAGCCGGCGGTGCAGGGGGCCTTTGATTCCCTCGGAGGTGGTGGAACGGTGATGCTGTCGCCGGCCTGTGCTTCGTTCGGACTGTTCCCCAATTACAAAGTGCGCGGGGAACGGTTTCGGTCCGCTGCCCGGAAAATCGCCGGCGATGACCGGACGGATTGAACGGGATGGAGAGAAAATGGGATGGATTGAATAATGTGACGGTTTATGATGTATAAGCGGGTGACCTTTGGTGATGATTCTTTAGGTTTGAAAGTGCTTGCTTTTGACTAGATAAAAACGCAGCTCAACGTCCAAGGAGGACCCCATGGAATTGCAGGAACTCGTTGCGCGGATACAACAATGGAAAACGCGCACTTCGGGTGCACAGAACGCGGACAACGAGGCCACTGAGGATTTGGACGACGTCAGTCTCGAAATCGAGGAGGAGGAATCGCTCGAGCTCCCGGCCGAACCGGAAGAGGCGGTCGCCGCACCACCTGAGGCCGAAAAGGAAATGGAGACCACGCTGGCGATCGACGAATCGGACGTGGTCGACGAATTCGGCCAGGTGGGAGAGGAACCGTTGGTGGTACCGGATGAGCCCCAGGAAGAGGCTCACGAAGAAGAGGTGTTGGACGTCGGTGGCGAAGATGTGATGGATGAGGAGGTGCTCGATGACGACCTGCAGATCGAAGAGGAGGTGAACCTCGATGAGGAGGTGAACCTCGACGAAGAGGTCGATTTGGATGCTGAAGTGGAAGAGGAGATCGAATTGGACCCCGAGAAACCGGAATAAGCCACCCCGGCGAGCTATTTCTACAATAGCGGTAAACGAATCATTCCATTTGAGGATGTGAGGGCTTTTATTTTTCGGCGAGTCCTACTATCGAGAGAAATTGTGTATACTTCATGGGAGTCGATCGCGCGGGTGAACGGGTCGGTTGAACTGTTCGGCGATCGATAGGGTGCCTGCGAAGGGCGGAAACATGCCGTTGTCAAACGGATGGGTGAAAAAGGGACTAATCGGTCTGGGGGTGATCGGGATCGTCGGAACACTTTTGTCCGGCTGCCCGCGGGAACCCAAACCGCGAGAGACCGCCTCTTCGATTTGGACCTCCAAGGGAATCATCACCGCTTCGCTCAACCGCCATATCGAAGTCGGCTCGGCTGAACCGTTCGAGCAGTTCAGTCTGATCGGTCTCTTTTTGCGATACGACGCCGAGGAGGACCCGATGATTGTCGATCTGTTCGAGCTCGGTGCCCCCTCGTTGGAGCTGGGGCTGGACCGCTGCAGCGAACCCCGTCCGGTGTTGAGCGAATATCGCAAGCGCCACTCCTCGTCCGGTCAGACAGCGGTCGAGCTGCTGGATGTGGGCGACCTCACGGTCAGCGTCGGACGCGATAAAAAACTGGTGCCCACGCGGACCTTCCCCGACCTGCTCAACGTTGTCGTGGGCGTGATCTACACCATCGACGACGGACAGGGCATCGACTATCTCCCGGGAGAGACCTACAGTCTGCACGCCACCGGTACCGAGGAAGTCAGTCCGTTCGATGTGGTGTTGGAGGCCCCCGAAGATCTGGGGGATATCAAAGTCGAAGGGGCTGCGGTCAGTGATGAGGTGCCGTTCATCACGCGCGGCGATGGGGTGGCGCTGACCTGGGAAGGGGCCGAAGCCGGGGATGAGATAATCGCCACGCTCAGTTGGACCAAGATGGGGGCCCCGTGGTCAATGACCTGCCTGATGCGTGATGACGGTTTTTTCGTCATCCCGGCCAGCCGCACGCGATTGCTGCCCACCCTGACCAGCTCGGACGAGGAATTGACCCTGATGCGGGTGCGCCAGGGCTCGTTTCGCAGCACCGGGTTGAGCACCGGATCATTCAGCTTTGAGATCTCGACCCATTTTCCGGTAAAGTTTTGAGCGGCGATGGTTGATTTTTGAACTTTTTGTCCCCTAAACAGTCAAACCATGAGGATGGGTCTGACAAACAGACAAACCGGAGGGTGCTAGTCATGCGCAGATCAGTTGTCCTGATACTGGGAGTGATCATCATCAGCGCCGCCTGCTTGGGGCACGCGGGCAGAAAGCGGCTGCAAATTCAGATTTCCAAATCGGACATCAATCTGGCCGAGCGCACGATCTATTTCAAGCTCAACCGGCCGGCTGATTCTGCTGAGATCAAGGTTTACAGTGCCACCGGTGCCCTGGTCGCCGAACGCGTGACCTTGTACGACGGCGCCAAAGCCGGCACCCGGCTCTCCATTTCCTGGCCCGAATCCCTCGAAGCAAAGGACAACTTTCGAATCGCCCTCAAGGTGACGGATGTGGACGAGTATTGGGTGACCCACGAAATTGTACGCTTCTACGTGGAGATTCCTCATGAGGAGGTGGTCTTCGAAACCGGCAAATGGGAGATTCGCCCCAGCGAAACACCCAAGTTGGACGACGCGTTGGCCAAGCTGATCGCTGTGGTGAAGAAGCATCGGCGGGACATGGATTGTCAGGTGTACGTCGCCGGACACACCGACACGGTGGGGTCCGTCGCCGACAACCGGCGGTTGTCCAACAATCGCGCCCGATCGATCGCAAAATATTTCGTCAAGCACGGTCTCAAGGGCATTCCGATCTTCGTACGCGGCTTCGGGGAGGAGGCCCCCCTGGTCGACACAGGAGACAACGTGGATGAAGAGCGCAACCGACGAGCGACCTACATCATCAGCACCTTCCCGCCGGATGCGGCCGGTCCAGGCTCCTGGCAACGCCTCAAGTAGAGATAAAGCGAATTCTATTCACCAGAGCACGGTCAATCTCTTTTGACGGTCTTGATCGCCGCCTTACCGTTGCGAATCACCACTTTGAAGTCGATGTCACCCTGTTGCGCCGCATACTGCTTGCGCAGGGTGCGGGCGACTTTTTCGAACGACAAGGTCCCGGTGGGTTCTTTGCATTTTTGACGGGCAGCCAAGAAGGTGCGGTAGATCGCTTTGACCTTTTGATCCTCCAATGACATGGAGCGGGGCGGTGTTGCTGGTTGTTGCTGCCGCTGTGCCGGGGGGGGGCCAGATTTGCCCGGCCTGGCAGTCGGCTGCCGAACCACGGCGGGGCGGGCCGCCTTTCCCTGGTTCGGCCGGTTGGCTTTTTCGGCCGGTTCGGCGGCAACGGTAGACTCACTCGGCGGCTTCGAGCGAGGTGCCGGCACGGGAGGGGGCGGCGATGCCGCCGGCACGGGAGGGGGCAGCGACGCCGCCGGCACGGGAGGGGGCAGCGATGCCGCCGGCACGGGAGGGGGCAGTGACCCGGCTGGGG
>JANQET010000484.1 GCA_028278265.1 Myxococcota bacterium | reverse complement strand
CCGCCCTCGAGTCGGCCAAGGACCGGCTCGTCGATGCTTCCCGGAGGGCCGGCATGGCCGAGGTGGCCACCGGCGTGCTGCACAACGTGGGCAACGTGCTCAACAGCGTGAACGTGGTGACGACGTTGATTTGGGACGCGGCCAAGCGCAGCAAGCTGGAGTCGTTCTATCGAACGGTCGAGCTGCTGGAGCGGGAACGGGAAAACCTGGCCGAATTCATCACCCGGGATGAACGGGGCAAGAAAATCCCCACTTACCTGGCAGTGCTCGCAGACAAGCTCAAGAACGAGCAGAAGACGGTGTTGAATGATATCAGCCGGCTGCGAACCCATATTGATCATATCAAGGAGATCGTTTCGGCGCAGCAGGCGTTCAGTCGCACGGTCTGTGCAGTTGAGACATTCGATCTCAAAGACGTGGTGGCCGACGCGATCGAAATCAACCTGGCCGATCTCAAGCGAAACGGCGTGCGCATCGAGCAGGAGTTCGAGCAGCTCCCGCAGATTTCGAGCGATAAACACAAGGTGCTGCAGATCCTGATCAATCTGCTGAGCAACACCAAGTACGCCTTGGCCGATGTGGACGCATCATCGCGCACGGTCACGGTTCGCATCAAGCCGGCCGGGCCGAACAAGGGCCGCGTCGAAGTGGAAGACACCGGAAGGGGCAT
This sequence comes from Myxococcota bacterium, assembly GCA_028278265.1. Lineage (GTDB taxonomy): Bacteria > Myxococcota_A > Polyangia > JAAYKL01 > JAAYKL01 > JANQET01. The sequence continues at coordinate 5,426 of JANQET010000484.1, read as the reverse complement.
TTCCCAAGAGAACCTGACCCGAATTTTCAACTACGGCTTCACGACCCGCGAAGACGGTAACGGATTCGGGCTCCACACCAGCGCCAACACCGCCGGCGAGATCGGCGGGCGCCTGACCGCCCACAGCGACGGGCCCGGAAGAGGGGCCCGCTTTGTGCTCGAGCTGCCTTTCGAAGGTGGTCCGCTGGCCGACGAGATGATGGGCGGCGGAACGGGTATCCCGGGGGTGCAGTAGGTCTGCTCGAGCGTCAGGCCAAGAGAATCAACCGGGCGAGCCGGACGATCGCCCTCAACGGAACAACTGCTATTGCGGTCTGGCTGGTGGGCACAATGGCCGGACTGCCCGCTGAAAACCTCGTAATTCGAGGACTTTGACACAACTTTGACCCGCTCGACGTTGTGATCCCGTTGGCACCGACTACAGTTCACTATGCGGTGTTAGGAGGCACCTTGGATGACGACTATTCTACTGAGCTCGGTATTTGGCCCGTACGGTGTGGACGACGCGTATGGCCGTAAAGAAAACATCATGGAGCTGTTCCACAACCAGGTCACGCGCGAACAGGGCATCTTCAGCCTGCGGATCAACCATCCCAGTTTTGGTTTGCACCTCTTGGCTGAGAATATCGAAGCGGGCGCCAAGGTCCTCGATTTCCCCAGTCAGAAGCGCTTCATCAAGGAGATAAAGAAGAACTACGATTATGTCGGTATTTCGTTTATCACCCCCAATTTTCTCAAAGCCAAGAGAATGGCCGAGCTGGTGCGCAAGCACGCGCCCAACAGCAAAATAATTCTCGGTGGTCACGGCACGCGCATCCCCGAGATTCGCGAGCAGATCGATTGCGACCACGTGTGCACCGGTGAGGGGGTCTACTGGCTGCGCGAGCTCTTCGGCGAGAAGGTCGATCGCCCGATCAACCATCCCAAGATGGGCGCCTCGGTCTCTCACCGCATCATGGGGGTGCCGCGCCCGGCCGAATCGGCGGTGCTGATTCCGGGGGTGGGGTGTCCCAACGCCTGTCGGTTCTGTGCGACGAGCCATTTCTTTGATCGCAAGTACACCCCCTACCTCCACACGGGCGATGAGATCTTCGCGCTGTGCCAGGAGATCGAAGCCCACACCGGCCTGACCGAGTTTTTCGTCATGGACGAGAACTTTCTCAAATACCGGGAGCGGGCCGAGCGGCTGCTCGAGCTGATGGAGCGGGCGGGCAAGCAATACCGCTTCGGCATCTTCTCCAGCGCTGAAACGATTCAAAGCGTCGGTGTGCCGTTCATGGCGCGGCTAGGCGTCCACTTTCTCTGGATGGGGATTGAGGGCAAAGAAGAGATTTATGAAAAGAACAAGGACGTCGATTTCGTGGCGTTGATCGAGACCCTCCGCGACGCCGGCATCTCGGTGCTGGCCAGCGGTATTCTGTTCTCCGAGCACCACACCAAAGATTCCATCGAAGAAGAGATCGATTACATGGTCTCACTCAACGCGGACTTTGTTCAATTCATGGAGCTGGGGCCGTTGCCGCGAACCGCGCTCTACGATGCCCACCGCAAGAACGGATCCCTGCGTGAAGATATCCCCTACGAAGAGTGGCACGGGCAGCACAAAATCTGGTTTGACCACGACCATTTCGAGCGGGACCAAACCCCGGCGATTTTAAAGGGGGCGTTTGAGCGGGACTTCCAGGTCAACGGACCCAGTCTGTTTCGGCTGTTCGAAACGGTGGTCCGCGGTGCGCGCAACGCCGCCAATTTTCCCCAGGCCTATGATGCCAGGCGGCAACAGCTCGTCCGGCAATGCAAAGACTACCGGCCGATCCTGCGCTGGTTCAAGCGGTTCGCCCCCACGCCATCGATGCGGCAGCAGGCGGTGGAGCTCGATCGCCAATACACCGAATTGCTCGGGCCGGAGAGCTGGTTGGATCGGACCAAGTCGTTTGCGATTTGGCCCTTGGTGATGAAGCTGGCGTTGGCCGACAAGGCGGGTCGAACCGTGTTCCAACCCCCCACGCTGGAGACCCGTTATCGGCTGCGGGAATCCGGGCTCAGTTGGCGGAACATCGCCACGTTCTCCTTTGCCGGTGTTCGGCAAGTCTCCCCTGCTACCACCGGATAGATCTCTCCCTTTTCGCGTTTTCTGGGTTTTGATAATATTAAATAATTATCACATGTTACCGGAGTATATTTCGGCTCAAACCCCACCGCTCTTGTAAAAAAGTCGCAGTGCGGGTGTGCGCGCGTGTCTATTTAACAACATTATTTTTTATGGACACGAAACGAGGTGACCCAAATGATGACCAAGACAAAAGCAATGTTGACCAAGGCCGTGCTCGTCGCAGCGCTGCTCGGAACCCTCACCGGTGCCAAGTCCGGTTGTGGTACACAGGAATCCAATGAGACGTGGAACTCACCGGTACAGGCGGTGATGACCCTCCTCGAGGCAGCGGATGGTACGGTCACCGCTGAGTTGGTGTTGATCAGCACCAATACCGCTGACCACCAATTCGTGGACACCGCCCAGGCGCCGCGGGTGCGCGCACCGGACGGCAGCGAGGTCTCGCTGACGTTGGGGGATCCCGGTCACTACACGGCCAGCAGCGCGACCGACGCCAATTTGACTTACGAGCCCGGCGAAACCTACCAGTTCCGCTTCGAGCTCGACGATCCCGATGCTGCCGATCAGGTGGCCGGTGGTAACTTCGTCGCGGTGATGACCGCACCGGATGATGTGGTGACCTTCGAGATCAGTAAGGAACCGGCCTTTGCCGGCGATACGGCCCAGCTGAGCTGGACCCCCACAGAGCGCTATGCACTGGTCAACATTACTTACGAGCCCACCGGCGAGCTGGTCTATGCCAACTTCGACTTCCAGGAGCCCACCTTCGACGGCTCGAAATGGGCGCGGCTCAAACGGGGCGGCACCTTCGATCTGGGGGTCGATGTCTTTGCCGAAGCCGGAGAGTACACCATCGAGTTCTGTGCGGTGGACAAGGTCAGCGATTTCAGTCAGGAGCTGTCGGCCGAGCTAGGCGTGTTGAGCGGCTTTCTCATCGGCCGCTGTGCCGAATCGACCACCCTCCAGGTCACCGACTAAGAGTCTTTATCACTCGACCTTTTTGATTTCACTTGGCGTGAGTGCCCTCTCGCCGGCTTGACCAACCGTTGGGGCCGTGGCAGGCTCGCCGGCAAACAGGTGCGCGGTTTGGGCCACCTGAGAGGGGTTACCAGATGGACGACATGAATTTAGAGTACGAGTTTGGACAGGGATTCGTACAAAACAGGCATATCTGTCGCGTCATTTCCAAATTCGATGAATTTGCCACGCGCGGCTCCGCGTCGAGCTCCCTGATGATGTGGAGCGAAAAGAAGAGCCAGTGGTTTCACTACACCTTGGGCTGGACCGCGGTTCGGCTGGCCTGTTCGAGCAGTCATATGTTTGCGCTGGGGGCCGATGGGCAGCTGCTGATCGCCGGGGCCCAGGGCATGCGTGAAGAGACGATTACCCCCCCTGGTGGGAGCACCGACTCGATCACTCCCTTCACCGATTTGCGCATCATCGGTGAGCAACTGTTCGCCGTGGGCAAGGGGCCGGTGGTCCTCGAACGGAGTGCCGAAAAGGATTGGCAGCTGCGGGATGAGGGACTCGAGCCCGGGGTTGCGCTCAACGCCATCGATGGCCTTGCGCCGTCCGAGCTCTATGCCGTGGGAGAGTCCGGGGCGATCTGGCAGTGCGCCGGGACACAGTGGAGCGCCTGCGACAGTCCGGTATCTGTTTCCCTGCGGGCGGTTCACGCGGTCGACCCGCAATTGACCTTTGCCGCCGGTGAGGACGGGGTGCTGCTCAAAGGCATGAAGGGAAAATGGGAGGTGGTGGCCAGGGAACCGAACGGCCGAGCCCTGCTCAGCCTGCAATGGTTCAAGGACAAGCTCTACGCTGCGACGGTAAACGGGGTGCTCGTCCTGACCGACGACGGTTTGGAAAACGCGCCCTTTGCCCCTGGCGTCCATTGGACCTCAGGGCATCTGCATGCGGCCGACGGTGTGATGTGGTCATTCGGTCAAAAACACCTCTTTCGCACGGAAGACGGGGAAACCTTTGCCCAGACCACCCCCTCCTTCACGGTGTTCGATCCCTCGGACACGGGCCCCCCGCCCACTCAGTCCACCTCGTCCTGTTGCCAAGCCCCCGGCGGCCACGGCCACACCAGCGGCGGCCGCCGCTGCGATTAGTCAACTAAACAATCCACCTTGATGGATCCAATTCACCCTTTGAAAAAAGGGGGTCAGGGGGATTTCGTCCAAACCGGGACGCGTCGATTTTACATGTTGTCCAATTGAAAGGTGAGCTTTACCGAAACCCCGGGGGTGCCGACTTTTTTGCCCCCTTCGACGCGGGGACGATACTTCCACTTGCGAATGGCCTGCAGGGCGGATTGGTTGAAAATATCGGTGGGGTGGTAGCTCACCACCTTGGGGTTGCGCACGCGGCCGGTCGGTGAGATGTCGAAGATCATCACCACCCACCCCTCGATGCGCTGGTTGGCCGCTGCCGGGGGGTACATCGGCTGCACCCGAACCAGCGGAATGACTTCGGTGTCTTGGGGGGCACCGAGAACGTCGAATCCCTTTTCCAGCTTGACGTCGACCTCGGGATCGCCGATGGCCGGTGCATCGAGGGTGAAGCCTCCGGCGCCGTCGCCCCCGGTCAGATCATCGCTGAGCGCCATCTCCGGCGGCGGCGGTGCCTCCTCGATCTCTTGTTTCTCGGGGAGTTTTTCGTCGTCGTCCATCGCGTTGTCCATCGCTTTTTTGATTCTGACAAACTCGATGACCTGGTTCGGTCCGGTGTCGTTGACAACGACCCTATCGCTTTCAATGAGTAAGTTCATCATGTAGAAAAGCCCAATGGCGATCGCCCCTGCGATTGCGCCAACGCCCAGATACCTTAATAAAACCATGATATGTGCACCTGTGCCATTTTCTCCCGCTCACAACCTACCCGTATTTTTACTACATCGAGAAATGAATGAAAATTGAAAATTTATCTAAAAGGTTAAAAGCGACCCCCGTGAGAATCACCATTTGAGCTGTTCGATCGCCTCGGTGGCGCCCAGCACGAGAATCCGATCCCCGTTGCTGAATTCGAGCTCGGGTGAGGGGAACATCCCCGGGCGGTCCTCCCCGTTCTCGTCGTCGTCCCCGGCGCGATGAATCAACACCACCTCGACATTATGCTTCCTGCGGGGATCGGCCTGGCGCAGGGTCTTGCCAATCCAGGCGCTCGGCACCTCGAGTTCGCCCAGCTGGACGCCCGAGGAGACCTCGATGGTGCGGCCGTTGCGCACCGCGTCGACCAGGGAGCTGAAACCGCTGGTCAGATCCGCTTGGAACACCCGGCGGTTGTAGGCGTCGATCACCGCGGATTTGGT
>JANQET010000463.1 GCA_028278265.1 Myxococcota bacterium | reverse complement strand
ACCGACCTCTCGTCGGCCAAGCGGCGACCGGCCAACACTGTGAGCAGGGCCTTGCTGGGCAGGGAGAAAACCATCCCGACGAGTTGAGCGACGGTGAGCAGGGTGAAAATCAATCCCGGGCGGGCCTGGGTGGTCGTTGCCGCCGAACGGGTGATCTGTCGCAAGTCATCGACGGTTACACTGCGACCCAGCGCCACCCAAAGGGAGCCGAACGCCAGAACAACCAGCACGGCGAGGACCATGCGCCACCGACGACGGGCCGGATTGGCAACTACCGAAAGCAGCACCTAGATGAGCTCGATGACCTGGGCCACCAGCTTCTCGATCCCTGCGGCCACATCCGAGATATTGTCGGCGAGCATGTAGGCCGGCGTGGAGACGACTTTGTAGGTGGTGTCCACCACGGTTTCCCGCACCGGACAGGCCACGTGATCCGTGCCCATCGAGGTGAGTTTGGCGGCGACCGATTGATCCGTGCCGATGGTCAGCTTCAGGCGGCGATCATCGTCCCGCAGCACCGCGGACAACAGACTGGGCGCAATACAGATCGCCCCCAGGGGCTTGCCCTGATCGAGACACTCGAGCACCAACCGGGCCGCTTCGGGATGGACCGGGCAGTCAGTACCGGTGATATTGAATTGGCACAGATTCTTTGCCGCTCCCTGGCCTCCGGGAATGATCACCGCATCCAGGTCGGTCGCCCGGGCCTCGGCCAAATCCGTAATCTGACCCCGCGCGATCCGCGCTGCTTCGACGAGCGCGTTGCGGGTTTCACCTGTCGGCTTGCCGGTCAGGTGGTCCACCACGTCGTATTGATTGACATTGGGCGCAAAACAGACCGCCTGATGACCCGCCCGATCAATCGCCAACAGGGTCAGCACAGACTCGTGCACCTCTGAACCGTCGAACTTCCCGCAGCCGCACAGCACCACGCCGATCCTCTTTTTGCTCATTTCAACCCTCCGGCAGAATCAAATGGTCCACCGCTATTTTGTCGCTCTCGTTGTGAGGATGCAAGCCTAATGGGAATCCCAACACTCGTAGGTATAGGTGGTGACAGAATCGACCGAATCGTCCATCAGGTAATCGATCTTTTTGGTGAGCAGGTTGCCCAGATCGTCATAAGCGTATTCCGTGTAGTTATCAATGCTGCCGTTGTCGTCCAGGTCCTCGGTCTCCTCGATCAGGTTGCCGTCGTCATCATAGGTGTACTCATAGGCAAAATCGGTCGTCCCATCCCCGTTCACATCCTGATCCCAGGTGAGCATATTGCCGTCATCGTCGTAGGTGTATTCGTTGAACCCATTGGGTTCCCCGTCACACCCGGTGTCCGGCGTTCGGCTGATCACGTTGCCGTCATCGTCGTATTCGAGCTCGACGATGAGGTTGCACGTGCCGTCATCGCCCCAGTCCGATTCGATCTTGACCAACCGCCCCTCATCGTACATGTTCTCATGGGTGTCGGCCGTGTCCGGTTCTCCGTCCCCGTCGTTGTCCCAGTCCACTCGAATCACCGTACCGTTGCCGTCATAGGTGTATTCCCAGATGTTGTCCGGGTTCCCATCATTGTCGTCGTCTTCCTCTTTGACAAGCACATTGCCGTCATCGTCAAATGTCTGCTTCACAACGTTGTCGAACTCCCCGTCCCCGTCGTCGTCGTGCTCTATTTTCTTCTGGTTGCCATCGTCGTCATAGGAGTACTCGAGCATCTCATCGATGGTTTCGTCGTTGTTGGAATCGATCTCTTCGGTGCACGGGCCGGGATGGCTTTGCGGCTCGTCATTATCACTGTCGCTGTCGTCGTTGTCATCATCGTCGTCGTCATCATCTCCCTGGCCGTTGTCGTCGTCATCATCGGCATCCCCTGCGTCCTGGCAAACGATCAACAGGAGGCCCAAAACCAACAGCAGTGCGCCGACAAAAATGGGTCTTGTCTTTGACATTTTTTACTCCCTTCTTGTTGGTACCGCTTCGAAAGCGGCAGGTGACGAAACGTAGAGCGTAGGGGAATTCAATCGAAAAAAAAAGCGCAAATTGAAAATAAATACTAATAATGTCAACACTTTAGCAAATAAATATCCATCCGATCAACTCGGCACAGCAAATCGCCGCCACAGCTCGAACACGACCAATCGCCCGAGAAGTGGGACTTGCCTTAAGGTCGATTGCCCAGTAATGGATTGAAGGAGGCGAACGGTCGGACTCGTGTCGTCTCTCGTTGTACGCAAAAGGAGTATCGACATGCCGGGCAGTTCGTTTGGTGAGGCGTTCAGGGTGGCGACATTCGGTGAATCCCATGGAGGCGGTGTGGGGGTCATCGTCGAAGGGGTGACCCCGGGTCTTCCCCTGGCCGAAGGGGAGATTCAACAACAGCTCGATCGCCGCAAACCCGGTCAGTCCGCGGTGACCACCTCTCGCGCCGAGCAGGACGAAGTGCACATCCTGTCCGGCGTTTTCGAGGGACAAGCCACCGGCACCCCGCTGATGATGGTGTTGTACAACAAGGACATGCGCCCCGAGGCGTACCGGGAAATCAAGGATCTCTTCCGGCCGGGCCACGCGGATTTCACCTACCTCAAAAAATATGGTCTGCGGGATCACCGGGGAGCGGGGCGGGCTTCGGGCCGGGAAACAGCCGGTCGGGTCGCGGCCGGGGCGGTGGCAATGAAACAACTCGACCAGCGGGGGGTTCACATCATCGCCTACACCAAACGGGCGGCAGGGATCGAGTGCGCCGCGGTCGACCTGGATCAGATCGAGAAAAATCCGATGAGGGCTGCAGACGCGCGCGCTGCCGAGAAGATGGTCGAGGCTGTCACCGCGCTGGCCCGACAAGGGGAGAGCACCGGCGGAATAGTAGAGTGCGTGGTCCGTGGCGTGGCGCCCGGTCTGGGGGAACCGGTGTTCGACAAACTGGACGCCAGGCTGGCCCAGGGGATGCTCTCCCTGGGGGCGGTCAAGGGCATCGAATTCGGCACCGGGTTCGACTGTGTGGACATGGGCGGTTCCCACCACAACGACTGGATGAACAAGAACGGCTTCCTGACGAACCACGCCGGCGGTATCCTCGGTGGATTGAGCAACGGCAACGACATCGTCTTCCGCATCGCGGTCAAACCCACCTCGTCGGTGAGCGTGCCCCAAGAGACGGTGGACATTCACAACAACGAGACGCCGATCGTCACCGAGGGGCGACACGATCCGTGTATCTGCCCACGCATCGTTCCGGTGGTCGAAGGGATGACCGCTCTGGTGCTCGAAGATCTCTACAAGCGCCAAGCCGCTCTTCACGGATAGCCGATGATTGGCTGGCTGTTGCGAACCGTTGCCCGCTGGCCGATTCGGGCGCCCAAGCTGTTGATCGCGCTGGCGTTGGTGATGACCGTTGCAGCGCTCCTCTCCCTACCTGATCTCCATGTTTCGACGGACCGCAACCTCTTGTCCGGCAAGGACAATCCGATCTTCAAACGGCGGGAAGCGGTCAACGCCATGTTCGGCACCGCCCTGGTCGGGGTGGTCATCCTCGAAAGCCAACAGGATCCGGAGCAGGTCAAGCGCGCGGCAGATGAGTTGGCCCGAGCGCTCTCCACCCATCCCCAGACCATTCGCGATGTGTTCTACAAAGTCGACCTCTCGTTTTTCGAGCAGCACGCCTTGCTCTTCATGCCCGAACACCAACTGGCCAAACTGGTCGCCGCGCTCAACGAGCAGCGCTTGCCCTGGGGACCGATCGCCGATAGCGACGGATTGCCCATGCTGATCGACCGACTGGCCGAGACGTTTGAAAACTCGCCGGCTCCCCAATCCAATGAAGCCGAAGATGTGCGAGCACTGTTGGACATACTCGGGTTGGGTATCGACGAAGTCAGCCGCTGGTTTCAATCGCCAAGTGTCGACAGTCTACAGCTCAGCGATCTGTTGTGGCGCGGCGGCCCGGCGATGACCGGCACCCCGAGCGAAGGGGGCTATCTCGTCGAGCGGGACAAGAAGGCCCCCCACCTCGCCGTGTTGTTTGTTCAGCCGGCTGACGACTCCCAGGCGATGGAAGTGGTCGCACCCCTGACCGATTTGATCCGCGCGGAGATCGCCCGTTTGGAGCAGCGGTTCCCCGGGGTAACTGGTCAGCTGACAGGCATGCCCGCGCTGGCCACCGATGAGCTACGCCTGGTCTCCCGGGATTGTGTGGTGGCGGGTGTGGCCTCGGGACTGGGGGTGTTGCTGGTCTTTGTGCTCGCCTTTCGTTCGATCCGGGTCAGTCTGTTCCTCGCTTTGCCGCTCGGCATCGGCTTGCTCTGGGCCGCCGGCCTGACCGCTGCCTTGTACGGCCACCTGACCCTGATCACGTCCTACTTTGCCGCCGTGTTGTTCGGTCTGGGCGTGGCCTTCACGATCCACATTGTCGCCCGGTTCCACGAGGCGTTGGCCGATGGTGCCACCAAGGCCGAAGCCGTGGAGGAAGCCATCACCCGCGCGGGCCCGGGAGTGGTCGCCGGGGGGGGTACCACGGCGTTGGCCTTCTTGGCCATTGCCTTCAGCGAGTTCAAAGGGTTTGCCGAGATGGGGGTGATCTCTGGCGTCGGGGTAACCCTGATTCTGATCGCTAACTTGACCATTTTGCCGGCCGCCTTGCTACTCTGGCATCCCGGTGCAGCGGTGGTGCGCCAACGTCGGCCGTCCGCGCTGAATCCCGGTGCAGGAGCCCGGCGGCGATTGCTCATCCCGTTGCTCGGCGGGGTCGCGGTGGTGCTGGGCGTGGTCGCGGTCCCCCGGCTGAACTTCGATTACGCAGTGGAGAGCATGCTGCCCAAGTCGAGCGAAGCGGTGACCGGCATTCAAACCCTCAACGAACGAACCGATTTCTCCACCACCTATTCCGTGGCAGTGGCCGAATCCCTGGCCCATGCCGAAGCACTGCGCCAACGGTTTGCCGCACTGCCCACCGTGTCCCGCGCCGAAGCCCTGTCGATGTTCGTACCGGGGGATCAGCCCAAAAAAGTCGCCAGGATTGAACAGGTGACGCCCCCGGTGCGGGCAGAAGTGGCCCGCGCCGTCGAGGCTCAGCAAAAACACCGTGCCGCCTTGGGGGCAACCACAGCCCAGCAGCTGGCCTCATCCCTCGAGGAGCTGGCCGATGTCTTCGAAGATCTCGGATTTGCCGCGGCCCGCACCGGACGGGCCGAAGCCCCGTTGTTGACCAAACTGGCCCAAAAAGCGCGCACCGCACACGCCGCGGTCATCGAGAATCCCAACGATCAACGCGCCCTCGCCCTGGAGCGCCATATTTTCGAGGGTATCGGCAGGGGGCTCGGCGCCCTGAACAGCGGCCTCGCCGATCAGGGATTTGGTCCTGAGGATCTCCCCCAGGCGATCTCCCGGCGATTTCAAAGTGCAGACAAACAACACTTTGCCGTCGTGGTCTACCCGGCCGGCGATATCGGTAAAAAGGATTTTTTCTACCAGCACGTGAAAGAGCTGTTGTCTGTGGACGACCACACCACCGGCCACCCGGTGACCCACATGCACTTCACCGAGATGGTCCACCAGGGGTTTGCCCAAGCGGTGGTGCTGGCCGCCGTCGCCGTACTGCTGCTGATCCTCCTGGACCTGCGCACCGCCAAAGGGCTGGCGCTCGCGCTGCTGCCCGTGTTGATCGGGGCGGCCTGGACCGCGTTGGTAATGTGGGTGAGTGATCTGAAATTCAACTACGCGAACCTGATGGCCCTACCGATTCTGATCGGCACCGGGGTCGACTACGGGGTGCACCTGGCGCATCGTGCGGTTCAGGAAGGGTCGGTCGCCACGGCATTGCGCACCACCGGCCGGACCATCGCCTTGAGCGGAGCGACCACCCTAATCGGATTCGGCAGTCTGACCTTGGGCAACCATTGGGGGGTCAAGAGCCTGGGACTGGTCCTGGTGATCGGCATTTTGGGCAGCCTCATAGCCGCCTTGGTGGTGTTGCCCAACGTGGTGCGATTTCGCTCGAAACACGTTACAACCGGAGAGGGCGGAGGGTTAAGGAGGGATTCCAAGTGACCGGCGAACAACACAGAGTGTGCAGCGCGCTGGCGCCGTTCGGCACCAGTATTTTTACCGAAATGAGCGCACTGGCCATCCGGAGCAAGGCGGTAAACTTGTCTCAGGGATTTCCGGACTTCGACGGTCCCCACGATCTGTTGGAGGCCGCGGCCAAGGCGATCATCGACGGGCCCAATCAGTACACCCCCTCAGCCGGGCTGGCCACGTTGCGCGAAGCAATCGCCGCCAAGATGCAGCGATTTTACGACGTAGAGGTGGATCCCCGCGATGAGGTGACGATCACCAGTGGGGCCACCGAAGGGCTCGCCGCCACCTTGCTCGGCCTCCTCGAACCAGGAGACGAAGTGGTGTTGCTCGAACCCTGTTACGACCTCTACCCGCCGATCATTGCCCGGGCCGGTGGAACAGCGGTCTACGTTTCCCTGGGACAACCCGGTTTCGAGCTGGATTTCGAAGCCCTGAAAGAGGCATTGACCGACCGCACCCGGGCAATCGTGGTGAACAATCCACAAAACCCGTGCGGCAAAGTGTTCATCAGAGAGGAGCTGACCCGTCTGGGTGAGCTGTGCCAACAGCACAATATCCTGGTGCTCGGCGATGAGGTCTATGAACACCTGGTCTACGACGGCCGATCCCACCACACCTTGCTCTCCATCCCCGCCTTGCGGGATCGGGCCATCGTGGTCTCCTCCACGGCCAAAACCTTCTCCATGACCGGCTGGAAGGTGGGCATGGTGATTGCCGCGCCCGGATTGACTGAGGCGGTGCGCATGAGCCATCAGTTTCTCACCTTTTGCACGCCCGGCGCGTTCCAACGGGCCATGGCCAAGGGAATCGGAATGAGCCACAGCTATTATCGCGATCTCCTCAGCCTCTACACAGCGAAGCGCCAACGGCTTTGCGACGGGTTGGACGAGCTGGGCTTCGACGTTCACGCCCCTCAGGGCACCTATTACGCATCCATCGATATCACTAAACTCGATTTTGAGGATGATTTGGCGTTTTGCCGATACCTGGCGACCAACGTAGGTGTGGCCGCAATACCGTCCTCCTATTTTTGGCACCAACGCCGGGAGGGGACCCACTGGGTGCGTTTTTGCTTCTGTAAAAAGGACAAGACCCTCGACCAAGCGCTCGAGCGACTCAGGAGGTGGAAGAGATGAAAATAGCGGCGCTGCAAATGGACATCACCTGGGAAGATCGCCCGACCAACTACGACAAAGCACGCAGATTCGCCCGGCAGGCAGCAGACCGGGGTGCCGAGCTGCTGGTGCTACCCGAGATGTTTGCCACCGGATTTTCGATGAACCCGGCTGTCACTGCCGAGCCCGAGGACGGACCGACCGAACGCTTCATCAAGGAGTTGGCCGCAGAACACCGTCTCGCGGTGCTCGGCGGACTCGTCACCCGCGCCGCGGACGGTCGCGGAAAGAACATCGCCCTGGCGGTCGACACCAACGGCCAACCGGTGGACAACTATGTCAAAACCCACCTCTTTTCGTTTCTCGAAGAAGACCGCCACCACAGCCCAGGGGAGAGACCGACGACCTTCACCATCAAAGAGACGACCTGCGCCAGCCTGATCTGCTACGATTTGAGATTTCCCGAGCTCTTTCGGTTGGTGACCGACGAAGCAGAGGTGATTTTCGTGATCGCCTCTTGGCCCAGCACGCGGCAACAGCACTGGGACATTCTGCTCCGGGCCAGAGCCGTGGAGAACCAACTCTACATTGTCGGAGTCAATCGAGTGGGGCAGGGTGGGGGACTCACCTTTACCGGCGGTTCGGCGCTCATCGATCCGATGGGCAACGTACTGGCCCACGGCGGCGATCAAGAGGAGCTGTTGATCGCAGAGGTAGATTCCAAAAACGTGAAAAAAATCCGCGCCGAGTTGCCCTTTTTAAAGGACAGGCGGTTTTGAAGCGGTAACGGAAAGGCATCTCAGAAACTGGTCGCTGAAAAGGCGGATGCCATGCGATTCTGCTCCGCCTTTGAAATCCCATAAGTCGTCGCTATCTCTGGCCATCCTCTCACCACGGCAACCACATGGTTGATTATCTCCTCGGCTCTGGTTCTGCTGACGCGAAAATAGGGCGAGACTTCACGAGCCAAATCAAGATCCAACGCGTTGTCTGTTTCGGAAATATTGAGCCGCAGTCCGACCCCGTGGGGAGTAGGGTTGATATCGTAAGCCGGGGCGAGAGCCCAACCGCTGGATTCAAGAAGAAATCCGTGATTTCTCAGATGGTCATCGGTATTTGAGATACAAATGAAGAGCACAATTCGTTTCCACAACTCTTCGAGGTCCCGGTCGGTACGAGACCCTGAAGTCATGAGAAACTCAGCCAACTCCAGATAACTCACACCGGACGCCGCATCATCCCCATCGTTTCGCTGCAATAGTGTCATTGCTGATGCAAAATGAAGCCGTGCACCCTCCACCGTTCGGTCGAATCGCTTTGACAAAAATGTGTGATGATCGCTAGCAAATTTACGGATTTGGGTCATCGCGGTCTGCACCCCTATACGTCGAGCAAGTTCATGTGCGACCCCCTCCCATGCACCTACATCATCGTCGTCTCGTCGACTCGGAAACTTGGCTATCCAAAGAACGTCATGAGCATCAATCACACTTGCTTTCGGTCGCGCCCCACCAAGGGAACCACCCGGGGCAATCAGCATTTGTAGCCACTTCGAATAGTTGGGATCATCTGCAGCGTCCTCTCGCTCCAACTGAAGACTGATTCGCTCGAGTTCGCGCAATGATGTCCACGGGGGGGATGCCAGATGTTCGTTGTCGTCGAGAAAAGGGCCGTTGGGAGTCACACGGAATCTCAAAGCGCCCATTCGATGACTATCATGTACACCCAAGAGATAATCCGACTCCTGCAGTTTGTGCTCCTTGCGATTCTGTTCGCGCGCCAACTGCGCCTCTCTTCGACGCATTAAGACCCGACCCCAGCGATCGGGGCAGGAATCCAAGAACACGCCAAAGTTGTCCCGACTAACGGGTGCATATTGAGGGCCACCATACAGACTCAATGCGGGATCAAGGGCTCGAGCATGAGGACCGATGAGCCAGTCGGGATCATATTCAAATGAGAAGATTTCCCTACCTCGTAATGGTGTGGCATACAAGATCCCCATCGCCATCGGGCCTCCCAATGAATCCCAATCGGCCCAGACTTCGATGGCCCGCTGACGGTCTCTATTCATTAACCCCGCCTCTTCGGAACTCGAACCTTTGTCGCTAGACCGGCATCCTGGAGTTTGCGACCCAGCTCATCATCACGAGCAATCATTGCCAAGTCGTCGGCAAGCCCCAAACAGTGAAGCACATTCGCGTAGGCACCTATAGTCACACCGGCTTCGCCATTTTCGATTCCTCTAAGCGTTGTTCGTGACATTCCGGCACGCTCAGCAACGAGTTGAGTTGAGAGCTTTCTGCGAAGCCGAGCCAAGCGAATGTTTTCCCCCAACTGCTTCAACAGTCGCTGAAGCACGGGGAGTTGTACTGTGGTTTTTCGAGCCATAATGGTTAATATTATGGATAATAGGTATGTTATTGGCAAGAATAATGTTCAGAATGTAAAACCTTCATTGCCCAAAATCACCCCATCGATCCCGGCATCCCATTTGCCAACGGGGTTGGCCCTGGTCAACACGGTTGGCACTCTCTGACCTCTGCCCCCAGTCTCTCTCCGTCAAGCGGAGAGGGGAGCATGAATGGGGAACAACACCTCAATCTGATGCCCCTCTCCACCTGGAGGGTGATGAGGTTCCGGCCTCTAAAGTGCAGGCGCATAGCTCGCCATCTTTCCTTTTTTGACAACTTTATTGGCAGGCGGCTTTTTTTCGTGCGACAACCTACTAATATTCTATAAATAATTCCCGATGGTGCCATTTATTTCGGGAACCCACTTGCGCAACGGAGTTGACAATGACACGTGAAACGGCTCGCCGCTCGAAAAAAGATGCCCTCAATGTGGTGGTGAATGGCCGGTATCGACTAATCGATGTGTTGGGGGACGGCGCTCAGGGGACCGTGTTCAAGGCAGTGGATCTGACCGGCTCCCAGCGCAAGTTGGCCCTGAAGATGATGCGGATGAACGCCCCCGGAGCACTGCTCAGATTTGAATTTTCCACTCTGGCCCGACTCGAACACCCCCACCTGATCAAGGTGTATGACCTCGGACTGGTTGAACAGGTCGAGGGAGTGCAGAGGGAACCCCTGTGTGCCGGGACACCGTTTTTTACCCAGGAGTATGTTTCTGCCGAGTCCGCGGAAATCTGGATTCAATCGGTCAGTCCCGAGCAACGCGCGCTGTCGATCGCTCGGGTCGGCATTGCCGTGTCGCGGGCGTTGGCTCTACTCCACTCCAACGGATTGCTTCATCGGGACATCAAACCCTCGAATATTCTAGTGGGTGACGGGGCTCAAGTGGTCAAGGTAATCGATTTAGGATTCACCCGATCCCGCCGCACGGACGATCGATCATTATCCGGAACGTTGGCCTTCATGGCGCCTGAGGCGATTGACGGTTATCCCGGTGTGCGTTCTGATCTGTACAGTCTGGGCGTGACCCTGGCCCAACTGCTCACCGAAGAACCGGCTGCTCTTGGTCGTCCGCAGGCGGTCGAGGCACCGCCCCATGTGCCGGCGAAACTGTGGGCCGTGGTCAGGCGGCTGTTGTCGGTCCGGGCCGATCGGCGTTACGGGTCTGCCAAAGAGACTGCCACAGCGCTGGCCCGGGCCGTGGGCAGTCGCGGATTGGGATTCGGTACGGACATTCCGGTGGAGGCAAATCCCGATCTGCAGGATGGATGGCCCCGCCCCCAAGTTGCGCGGTCGAGTGATCTGATTGGACGGCACAAAGAACAACAGGCGATTGTCTCATGGCTACGCCAGAGTTTCGACCGACAATCCGAAACCACTCCGGTGGCCGTGCTCAGCGGCCCGGCCGGTGTGGGCAAGACGAGATTGTTCAGGTCGGCCGTACACCGCGTTCAAATCGATCTGGTCGAATCCGCTGCCGCGCCGCCCTCCTTGCTCGAGGGATCCCTCAAGGAGCTGCTGCTCAAAAAGGGCCCGGTCGAAGATGTATCAGAGACACTGCTCTCCAAGTGGCTGCGGGGTCAGGGGTCCCGTGCCAAAAGTGAACACCAAACCGAATTCAAACAGCATCATCTGCTCCGGGAAATGGGCGACGCCCTGTTGGCGGTAGATCATCCGTCGATCATGCTGATCAAGGACGAGGACAACAATTTAACCGAACAGCTGCTCGAGCGATTGGCCGCTGAACCGGTTGAGCCGGGCAGGGCACCGGTGGCCGTGGTGATTGAACGGAGGACAGATCCGGCGGTCCGACTTACCTCGACAATCGAACACTGGCCGATCGCCCCATTGTCTGCTGAGGGCGAAGCCCAACTGGTGAACAACGTGTTGCAGCGCTCGCTGCCGCCTCCCACCATGGGAGCCGTGCACGCGCGCACCGGGGGAGTGCCGCTGCTCACCGAGGCAATGCTCTCGGCGATCATCCGCCAGGGAAATCCGGCTCGTCTGGACGAGCGGGATTTTGCCCAATTGGATCTCCCCGGAGACCCCCAGCGACTGCTCCTCGCCGGCCTGACGTCAGGGCTCCCTCCCCACGCTCTGGCCCTGACCCAAGCCCTGTCCATCCTTGGCGAGCCGGCCGATGTGGAGCAGTTGATGGCCGTGGCGGCGATTGAAGATCTCGACGAAGCGGTGCACGGCTTGCGGACATTGGTTCGCCGGGGACTGCTCATCGAAACAACTGACGAGCGGTTCACCTTGCCCGGTTTGATCGGCGATGCACTGGTCAACTCCCTGGGCGAGAAGGTGATCCGAACCCTGCACCAGCGGGCCTTTGTCCTCTTCAAAAACGGGCACCGTCCGGATCCCCGGCGATTGGCGCGGCACGCCACTCGAGCGAAAATGCGCAAGCGCTCGGTACACTGGTCGCGACAGGCCGCGGATCTGCTGATCAGCACTGGGGATCTGTTCGGCGCAGCCGCTCACCTCGAAGCACTGCTGGAATGGTCCGCAGATGACGATGAGCAACAACTGTTAGCGTCCCTCGAGTTGGCCCGGGTCTATCGCCTGATCGGTCGATACGACAAAGCGATTGAGCTGGCTGAATTCGTGGCCCAGTGTGACGAGCAGCATCGGGACCGAGCCTTGCTCGAGTGCGCTGCGGCAATGCGGCTTTCCGGCAAGAACGATGCTGCGCTGAAAAAGCTGAGCTCACCGATGGCAGCCGCCGATGGGGAGCTGAGTCTTCGGGCGAGGGGCAGCGCAGCGCGTATTCTGTTCGACCAGGGCAAGCTCGCCGAAGCGTCGAAGACACTCAACGAAACCCACTTGGACAAGGCCAAACCGACAGTGCTAGTGTCCCTGCTCTCCACAGTCGGACTGATCGCCCTGGGTCTCGGACAATCCGAACGGGCGTTGGCACTGTTCACCGCGGGATCTCAGGTGGCGCGGGAGATGGGGGATCAACGGGCCGAGGCGCGGTACCTGGGCCTAATCGGTATGGCCGATCACGCGGTGTCTGATTTCGAAAACGCGGCGCGACACTACCAATCTGCACTGACCATCGCCGACCGGGCAGGGGATCGACACGGTGCGGCGACCTACGCGGTCAACCTGGCCGCTGCGTTCTCGGAGCTGGATCGCACCAGGGAGGCCCTGCAGAGCTATCGGGACGGACTCAACCGGCTCAAGCACCAGGGCCGCCCCGAGGAGCTGAGCCTGGCCCAAGCCAATTTTGCCAATCTGTTGCTCCGCCTGGGGGATGTGGAAGCAGCGGAGCAGGTGTCGGCACGAGCCGTGGAGACAGCCGAGCAGGCCGGGCCGACCCGTGCGGTGGCGATGGCCCTCTGTATCCGCGGCGAAGTACTGATTGCGGCCAATCGCCTCGACGAAGCTCAACCCGCGCTCGAGCGAGCAGAGAAACTGGCGCTCGAGCTCGACGCCACAGTTGAACAGCTGGCCTCCACCGTCCACCTCTGTGCTGTGGCGATCAAGCGGGGCCGGGCTGGTACCGCCATCTCCACATTGGACCGGATCGCCGCCCCGATTGCCGAACAGAGCGACCTGCTTCGCTTGGAGCACCAGCGCCTACGCCTCGAGGCGGCGTTGGCCGGTGGAGGAGATCCACTGGTCGAACTGGAATCCCTGATGGAGCTGCTCACTGCGCCGGGTGCCCGCCGACGAACCGACCACCTCCCTGCCGCCCTGTTGGCCGCGCAAACTGCCGACGAGATGCAACAGACCGCCTGGGCCCGGACCAGCGCAGCGATTGCCTTGGAATTGATATCCTATATTCGACTGGCCACCCCTGCTTTGCACCGCCCGCCAGACCTCGAGGAGATCGAGCAACAGATGTCCCGCATGGCTCCGGCTGCGCGTCCCGATCACGCTGCGAGTCCCACCGACCCCCAATCACCGACGGTTCAGCGCTGGCAGCGGTTGCTGCGCATCAATACCCGGCTCAATTCCGAGTTTCGCATCAGCCATTTGCTCGACTTGATCATGGACACCGCGGTGGAGATCACCGACGCCGAACGGGGATTTTTGCTCATCGCCAATCCATCGGGCAAATTGGGCATCCGCTGCGCGCGCAATATCGATCGGGAGAGCTTGGATGCGGACGAGCAGCACTTCTCCCGCTCGGTGACCCTGAGAGCCTTCGAAACCGGCGAACCGGTGCTGACCACCAACGCCCAGGAGGACGAGCGGTTTCAGTCCGTCAAGTCGGTGCTCAACCTAAACTTGCGATACATTCTCGCAGTGCCACTCAATGTGAGGGGCAGGAGCACCGGGGCGATTTACGTGGATAGCAAGTTGAAGGGTCGCTTTGACGATGAACGGGTCTCCATGCTCACCATGCTCGCGGATCAAGCGGCCATCGCGTTGACCAATGCCCGTCTGACCGCGGAAAACAAAGACCGACAGCGCCACATCGAGCAGCTCAACGAGCAACTGGCCGAACAATTGGCCCACCGGGAAGGAGAGCTGGCTGAGGTCAAGCAGGAGCTCGCCCTGCGCACCGACGAGATGATCACCCGCTATCGGTACGACGGCATCGTCGCCCAATCGGCAGGGATGAAGAAGGTGTTTCAGCTGCTCGATCGGGTGATCGACACCGATCTACCGGTGATCATTCAAGGGGAGTCCGGTACCGGCAAGGAGCTCATTGCCCGCGCAATCCACTTCAACGGCGCTCGCAAGAAAAAATCCTTTGTGGTGCAGAATTGCGCTGCGATCCCCGAACCGTTGCTCGAGTCGACCCTCTTCGGTCATGTGCGGGGTGCGTTCACCGGTGCGGTCAAAGACACCGCCGGCATGTTTGTACAAGCGGACGGGGGCACCCTGTTTCTGGATGAAATCGGTGAGATGCCGTTAGCCATGCAGACGCGGTTGCTCAGGGTACTGCAAAACGGTGAAGTGCGCCCGGTGGGGGGGACCAAGACGTTCAAGGTCGATGTCCGCATTGTCGTCGCGTCGAATGCTTCCCTGGCCACCATGGTACAGGACAACGCGTTTCGCGAAGACCTCTACTACCGATTGAACGTGATCAGCGTGTTCCTTCCCCCCCTACGGGAACGGCGGGAGGATATTCCGATTTTGGCCCGGCATTTCTTGGCCAAGCACGGCGGTCAGCAAAACCGGGCATTCAGCAAATCAGCCATGGAGCAACTCATGCGCTTCGATTGGCCGGGCAATGTGCGTCACTTGGAGAACGAGATTATGCGGGCCATCGTCCTCTCCGATGGGGAGGTCTCCATCGATCACCTGAGCGAGGAGGTGATCATCGGCACAGGGGAGGGCCCCTCAGCCGAAGGGGACCTGGACATGAACGGACAGGTCGACCACCTCAAACGGCGGCTGATCGTCACGGCGCTCAGGCGAACCGGAGGCAATCAATCCGGTGCGGCCAAGTTGCTCGGCCTCTCCCGCTACGGCCTGCAAAAAATGATCGCCCGGTTGGAGATTCCGCTGGGGTAGGGTGGATGAAATTTTGAATCTAGTGCGCCGAAATCAGCACTTCCCGTTTGTTGACGCCGTTGGCCGGGCCGACGACCCCTTCGTGCTCCATTCGTTCGACGATGCGGGCCGAGCGGTTGTAGCCGATGCGCAGTCGGCGCTGGAGCATTGAAATCGAGCAGGTCTGGGCTTCGGCCACGATTTGTACCGCCTCGTCGTAAACCTCGTCTTTTTCCTCTTCATCGAACAGGGCTTCCCCGTCCTCATCGCGGGGCTTGAGAATCTCTTCGTCGTAGGTCGGCGTACCCTGTTCCTTGAGGAACGCGGCGATATCGGTGCACTCGTCTTCATCGATGAATGCCCCATGAACCCGATCGAGATCCGAAGTGCCCGGCGGCAGCACCAACATGTCCCCCTGACCGAGCAGATTCTCCGCGCCGTGGGTGCCCAGAATGGTTCTCGAGTCGTGTCCGGAGGAGACGCGAAAGCTGATCCGCGAGGGAAAATTGGCCTTGATCAAGCCGGTGATCACGTCCACTGACGGTCGCTGGGTCGCGATGATCAGGTGAATACCCGAGGCCCGCGCCTTTTGGGCCAGACGGGCGATGGAGGTCTCCACATCCTTGGCCGCGACCATCATCAGGTCGGCCAGCTCGTCGATGACGATAATGATCAGGGGCAGCTTCTCCGGCTTTTTCTCCTCCACCGGCGCCGGATCGAGGGGATCGAGATCGATTGGTTCTGCTTCCTTTTCCTCTGCTGCTTGTAACAACTTGGTCACTTTGCGATTGTGGGAATCCAAATTCTTCACGCCGAGATCGGCAAAAATCTGGTAGCGCCGTTCCATCTCGTCAACGGCCCACTTGAGCGCCAGGCAGGCTTTGTTCATATCCGTGACCACCGGCAGGAGCAGGTGGGGGATGCCGTCGTAGGTCCCCAGCTCGATCATCTTGGGATCGACGAGCAGCATGCGCAGCTCTTCGGGGGTGTACTTGTAGAGCAGGCTGACCAACATCGAGTTGAGGGCGACCGATTTACCCGAGCCCGTTGTCCCCGCAATCAGAAGGTGGGGCATCTTGGCCAGATCGACGAAATAGGGCGTGCCGCTGATATCCTTGCCCAGGGCCAACGGCAGCTTGAGCTTTTTGTTGGCAAAGCCATCGTCGAGCAGCATCTCTTTGAGAAAGACCGTTTCCCTGGATTTGTTGGGCAGCTCGAATCCCACCGCGTTTTTGCCGGGAATCGGCGCCACCACGCGGACCTTGATCACCTCCAGGGCCATGGCCAGCTCGCTCGAAAGGTTTTCGATTTTGGAAAGCTTGGTGCCCGAGCGGGGTTGGAATTCAAACATCGTCACCACTGGACCGGGATGGATTTCCTTGACTTCACCGTAGACATTGAAATCCGAGAGCACCTTGACCAACCGATCCGCCATGCTCTTGAGATAGGGCTCGTCCACCCGCACAGCATCCGAATCGCCGGGAACCTCGGCCAACATGGACATCGGCGGCAGCTTGAACACCCCGTGGGGCACGGACTGGTCCAGGGTCAGGCCCGCCTCCTCGCCCTCTTGCTGGGCTTTTTTGCGGGAGGATTTTGGTATTTTTTTGGTCACGATTTTGGGTTCAGTGGACTCGGATTCTGCCGGTTTGGCCGATTTCGCCGGTTTTGTCGGTTTGGATGATTTGGACGATTTGGACGGTTTTGGGGGAACTGCAACCTCTTCGTCTGGCGATATAATTTCGATATTTTCGACCGGCAGCTCCGGGGGATCAGCCGGCGGTGAAATGATCTGTTCTTCCTCGATATTGGTTCGCCAAGCCCGAACCACCCGCACTAGAAAATGCCAACTATTTCCAAGCATTTTGACGATAAAACGGGCTGAAGTGGTGGTCAGGGTGGCCAGGGAGATGTCCGTCACGAGCAGCACCACAATGACCAGGCCGCCGATGGCGACCAGGTAAGTGCCTGTGGTGGAGATCAGCGAAATGAGGATCTCGCCCAACAGCTGGCCCAAGAATCCACCAAACAAGTGACCACCCAAAATCTCGCGATTCAAAAAGAGGGTGTGCAACAAAATGGCGCACAACACGCCGGCCACGAGAATCCCCAACACCCCCTGAGCGCGTCCACTCTTTTGACGCCCCAAGAACAAATCAAACGCAAACATCCACAAAAAGACATCGATCAGATAGACGGACATTCCCAGCAACCGAATCGAAAAAAAGGCAATCCAGGTACCGGCCACGCCGACCAGGTTCTCACCGTCCACAGGAAGATCGTCTTGCCCAAGGCCGTCGTATGAAATCAAACTGAGCAACCAAAATAGGGCAATCAGCCCCAAAAGAACCCCCAAGACCTCATGGCGCTTGGAAGGGTGTTCATCGTCGCGAAGCTCGCAAGGCATTTCAACTTCGTCGGTAACTGATTTTGCTGAGCTTTCCCTGGACATGCGAGTTCTCCCACATTTGTATACTTTAGATTACCTTAGAGTACAAACCAGGCAGGGAGGTGTCAAGAAAACGCTCGGCAAGCAAATTTCGCTTGGGACCTCACCCACTACAGTAATCCCCCCCATCTCCGGGACCTCACCCCCGGCCCCTCTCCGTCAAGGAGGGTGTTGTA
>JANQET010000445.1 GCA_028278265.1 Myxococcota bacterium | reverse complement strand
CTCGATCCTGTTCTTGTCGTCCAACAGGAGCATGTGCTCCGACCCCACGTTGCTGGTCATAATCGCGATAACATTGGTGAAATCGACAGTGCGCCCCTGACCGTCGGTCAGCCGACCGTCGTCGAACACCTGCAACAGGAGGTTGAACACTTCCCGATGGGCCTTTTCGATTTCGTCGAACAAGATGACGCTGTACGGCCGTCGCCGCACCGCCTCGGTCAGCTGACCCCCCTGATCGTACCCCACATACCCCGGCGGTGCGCCGATCAAGCGGCTGACCGAATGCTTCTCCATGTACTCGCTCATATCGATGCGCACCATGTTGGATTCGTCATCGAATAGAAAGTCGGCCAGTGAACGGGCCATCTCGGTCTTGCCCACGCCGGTGGGACCCAGCAGGAGGAACGAACCGATCGGTCGATGGGGATCCTTCAATCCGGCGCGGGACATGCGAATCGCCCGGGCGATTTTGTCCACCGCTTCGTCCTGCCCGATGAGCCGCTCCTTGAGGCGCGCCTCCATTTCGAGCAACCGTTGACCCTCGCTCTCAATCATTTTAGTGACTGGAATGCCGGTCCAGCGGGAGACCACACCGGCGATATCCTCCTCGGTCACCTCTTCGCGAAAGAAGGACTCCTCGACTTGTAATTTATCGAGATCACTCTGATTTTTTTCGAGCGTGGCCTCGAGTTCGGGCAGTTGTCCATAGGTGATCTCCGCTGCCCGTTGGAGCTCGCCCCGGCGCTGGGCCTGGTCGGCTTCGGTTTTGAGGCTGTCCAACTCTGCGATAATCGACTTGCTCTTCAGCACCAGGTCCCGCTGCGCTTGCCACCGGGCGCGCATACTCTTGGCCGTCTCCTCGAGTTCGCCAATGGTGTCGTCCAGCTCGGCAATTCGCTTGGCCGACCGCTTCTTGCCCTCCATCTTCATCGCCTGGCGCTCGACCTGCAATCGGGTGATTTGCCGCTCCACATCGTCGATTGGCGTGGGCAGGCTCTCGATCTCCATTTTGACCCGACTGGCCGCCTCATCGACCAAATCGATCGCCTTGTCGGGCAGAAACCGATCGCTCACGTAGCGATGGGACAACCGGGCCGCAGCCACCAGCGAGTCATCCTGAATGCGAATGCCGTGGTGGACTTCGTACTTTTCCTTGATCCCGCGCAGGATGTCGATCGTATCGTCCACGGTGGGCTCGACAACCAGCACGGGTTGAAAGCGCCGCTCCAACGCTTTGTCCTTCTCGATATGCTGGCGATATTCGTCCAGGGTGGTGGCACCGATGCAGCGCAACTCGCCGCGGGCCAAGGCCGGCTTGAGCATGTTGGCCGCGTCCTGGGCCCCTTCGCCCGCGCCGGCGCCGACCAGGGTGTGCAGCTCATCGATGAACAGAACGGTCTGCCCGTTTCTCGCGGTGAGCTCCTTGAGCACCGCCTTCAAACGGTCCTCGAACTCCCCCCGATACTTGGCGCCGGCGACCAGGGAGCCCAAATCGAGGGCCAGCACTTGCTTTTCTTTGAGGCTCTCCGGCACATCTCCGTTTTCGATGCGCAGGGCGATGCCCTCGATGATCGCAGTCTTGCCAACCCCCGGTTCGCCAATGAGCACCGGGTTGTTCTTGGTTCGCCGGGAGAGCACCTGGGTAGCCCGCCGGATCTCCTCGTTGCGACCGATCACCGGGTCCAGCTTGCCCTTGCGGGCCAACTCGGTCAGATCGGTACAGTACCGCTCGAGGGCTTGGAATTTGCCTTCGGGATCATCGTCGGTAACCCGCTGGTTGCCGCGCACATCCTTGAGCGCCGCGTGGAGGGTTTCGCCGGTCACACCGGCAGCGGTGAGCAACTTCGTGGCTTCGGTGCTCTGCGTCGACTGAACCATCGCCAATAGAAAATGCTCTGTCGATACGTACTCATCTCCCAACCGGTCGGCCTGTGCCTGCGCCCCGTCGAGCACGCCTTTCAAATCGCTGCCCAAATAGACATGCGCATCCCCGCTCACTTTGGGCAGCCGGCCCAACGCCTCGGCGATGTCCGCACCCAGTGCTTCGGCCTTGACCCCGGCCCGCTCCAATACCGGCCGCACCACGCCGTCTTTCTGCTCCAACAGCACGGCGAGCAGGTGTACCCCGGTAACTTGCTGGTGATTCAACTTGGCCGCGAGGGTATCCGCGTCGTTGAGCGCCTGTCTGGACTTGACCGTCAGTTTGTCGAATCGCATTGGCTCCTCCAAAGTAATTCTGTCAGGCGCAAGGTAGGCGCGCCACTGCGAGGGTCAAGCCGAGCGCGGATCAACTAGATTGGCTGCTAGCGGATGTGTTTGGCTTTTGAGCGCACAAAATGCTCCAAGCCCACGATCTCGAGGGTTCGCTCACCCCTCGCCCGAAGGCGGGCATTGCGCTCCTCAATCCATTCGACGATTAGCGGAAACATTTCAACGGTGCTCGAATTGGTGTCGTGCAAGAGCAGCACCCCCCCGTCCGGATTCTCCTCGATCAGCCGCTTGGTCCTTTCGAACAGGTCACGGGCATTGCGTGCTTTCCAATCGTTGGGATCGAGATTCCACATCACCAGGGTGTAGTGCTCCTGAGCCAGACGGGCCAAAGTCGGGGCATCGGTTCGACCAAACGGGGGGCGAAACAACCAGGGACGGGTGCCGGTGAGCCAGCGAATCACCTGCTCCACCTGAAACACCTCGGTGCGCCAGCCCTCGTCGTCGAGGGTGGTGATGTCCCGATGGGAATGGGTGTGGTTGCCCAAGAAATGACCCCGCCGATAAATGTCCCGCAACACCGCCTGGTTGAGCACACCGCCGGCGGTGCGCGGGTGAATGCGCACCCCGTTGATAAAAAAGGAAGCCTTGATGTTGTACTTGTCCAATTGATCGAGCAGTACTGGGGTGGTTCGATGATCGGGTCCATCATCAAAGGTGAAGGTTATCGTCCCAGGGGATTCTCTCCCGTCGACCATCCACCCGCGAGCAAACAAGGGCGCCCACAGATTTCCATCTATCCCTTTGATTTTATATCGGATATCGTCAATCGAACCCCAGGTCAGGGCGGCAATCGGCACCAGCAAGAGGCCGGCAATGGTGAGTAGCCGAATGTGGGGTGCCCGTAAATTCATCTAGAACGGAATGTCGTCATCATCTGGGCCCAGGTTGCTCGGCGGGGGGCCTTGATCATAACCGCCGCTCGGCCGCTGACCGCCCCGATCCGGGTAGCCGCCCCCTTGACCACCCCCGCCGCCTTCGTTGCGACCGCCCAAGAACACCACCTTTTGTGCATTGATTTCGGTCATATATCGCTTCTGGCCAGACTGCTCGTCATCCCAGCTGCGGGTCTGAATTCGCCCTTCGAGGTATACCTTTCGGCCCTTTTGCAGAAACTTGCTCACCACCTCCGCCTGCTTGCCCCAGACGATGATATTGTGCCACTCGGTCCGGTCCTGACGCTCGCCGGATCCGGTGGTGTACGACTCGGTCGTCGCCAGGGAGAACTTACAGCGAGCCGTCCCGCTCTGCGTGTAACTCAAGTCCGGGTCTTTGCCCAAGTTGCCGATTAAGATCGCTTTATTCACACCTTCGGCCATCGAATACCTCCTTGATGGACGATAGTTCAATAATAGATACATTATCAAACTTCAGTTTTCTGAACTATAGGGACCTGCTTGGAACCCGTCAACCGGGAACGAGGTGGATTCGAAGCGCCGTCACGGCGGCGGAAATGTCTTTTGATCCGCACCTTGCCCAAATATTTATGGTAGGCTCAAAAACGATGAGAGATTCGAAGGGTGTAGCGACCGTGTTCAGTTGGCGGCGATTGACAGGTGTCTTACTGGCCATTGCCGGATCGGTGCTGGTCGGCAGCGCCGTCGCGGCCCAGTCCCCTGTCTCCCACACCACCGATGCGGTGGTTCGATTCCTGACTCCCCGTAATTATCGTGCCGATATCGAGCCGATTTCCCGTTCCATTGCCGCTCAACTCGGCGACCTCAATATCGATTTCAAAGTGAGTGAAATCGACAACTTGCCCGCCGATTTGAAGAGTCAAATCGCCGTGGCCAAACAGGTGGCCGAGCTGACCAATGCCCGAATCGTGATCTGGTACAACCTTCACTCCACTAATGATTTTGTCATTCTCGATCCAAAGGACACGGGGGATCGACTGGTGATCCGCACCATTGAAGAAACCGAAGCGGAGAATCCCACAGAGGCGATGGCGGTGATTTCTCGCGCTTCGATTCTAGAAATATTGTACGGCACACCCGCAAGGCAACCCCAACCACGGGCAACAACGCGATCAAAATCCGAAACTGTGTCCTCTTCCCAACCCACCAGAGCGGCACAGCAGATTGAGACCCAGTCCGCAGTAATCCGGCAATACCGTCTGTTGGAGTTGACCACCGGATATCAGCTGCACCTGTTTTCCCGAGATTCCCTGTTGGTTCACGGCGCTGATATCGGTTTGAGCGTTCACTTACACGCCAATTGGACGCTGGACGTGGGGTATATCCTCACCGGCCCTTTGACGATGGAAAACGGATCGACCGCCATCACCCTGCGCCGTTATCCGGTCCGACTCGGCGCCCATTTCTGGGTGCGGCTGTCCAAGGTGCGCCTCGGCTTCGGTGTGGGAGCGATATACTCGTTTTTGACCTATGATGTGACATTGGATGATCCGACGCTGAAACCCGTTAGAGATCTGAACGATCACCTCTGGAGCGCCATTGTCGACGCTCGTCTGGCCCTGCCGATCACCGAGCGGTTCGGTGCGATCATCAGCGCCGCCGGTGAGGCACCGCTTAAACGGTTAAATTACGCGGTGGAAGAAAGTGTCCCATTGGCCCAAACCCCTGTGGTCCTTGCGAAACCATGGATTGTGCAGCCGCGGATTACCGTAGGATTGTATCTTGAAATGTTCTGAAAAAACCCACCCACATTGTTTCGCCCCCGCCACTTTACCCATGAGATGCCCACGGCGAAACAAAAGATGTACCAAGTGACCAAAACAGCTTCTCCAAATGAAGCCTCCCAAACCGCCCGAATCGATCTCGAGCTGACCCAGCTCGCCGCGGCCGGCGACCATCGAGCGCGCCGGCAATTGGTCGACCGGCTCTACGATCGCGTGAGGACGACAGTCTATTTCTTGGCCCGCGGACATCAAAACGAAGAGGATTTTGTTCAGGCATCCATTGTTGAAATCCTACTGTCCGTCGGCGGATTTCGCGCCCAGAGCTCCCTGGAGGCCTGGGCCGACCGCATCGCAGTGCGCACCACCATGCGCAAACTCAAGAGCATGCGCAAATGGGGCCAGGTCGTTCCCTTGGAGACGGTTCCCTTGCCCAGCTCGACGGCAATTGCTGAAGACAGGGTCTATGCCCGTCAAATCAACGCCCGAATCGCCGTTCATTTGCAGAAACTCAAACCCAAGCACACCGAAGCCCTCACGTTGCATTTAGTCCTCGGATACACCGTGCCGGAGGTAGCCGAGATTACCAATACAAAATTAGAAACCATGCGCGACCGGCTGAAAGTTGCCCGCAAAAAATTCAGGAAGATGATCGAGAGAGATTCAACCCTCGTTGAGTGGGCCGGCAAGGGGGTAGCGTAACAATGACTAACAAAGATTGTAAAAAAGTACATCAAATCTGGTTGGCCGAGGGAGAGGGTCGCCAATTGACACTGCTTGAAGAGGCGACGGTCGAAAATCACATGGACCACTGCCCTTCGTGTCTCGTCGAGCGGCGGGTTGTGCAGTCGATTCAATCGGCCCACATTACTGACCCTCCGCCCACGCTCGACGAATTGACCCGGCGGCGCCAGATGGACCAGGCGTTGCATCAGGTGGCTGCCCTCGAGCGTTCGACCTTCAGTGGCGCGGACCGGGTGCTCGCCCCCAACCGCAATCGACTATTGATTGGGTTCGGCATGGGATTCGCCGCCGCTGCAGTGGCGTTGGTCCTCGGGGTCGTGCTGGTGGACAGCCGTACCGACAATCCGACGTCGCAGGACCCGGCGACGGCAACACCCTTGAGCGGGGATATCATGCTGGCCACCGGGGAGGTCCGGGTGAGCGGCGTCGGCGGAGATGCGAGCGCGCTGGGCCGTCATTCGACCATCGAGATTGACGATGGAACAGCGGTCGCCCAACTCGAAACGGGTATCAAGCTGCGCCTGGCCAAGCGCTCGAATCTCTTTTTCAAGGCGGTCAACCGTCGGCAACTGGATCTCAATCTTCGTCAAGGGGAGCTGTTTGTTCACGTGGATCCATCGCGCGACGGACCCCCGCTGGTGGTGAGTACCCCCCACGGTCGGGTTCGAGTGCTGGGCACCGTTTTTTCAGTTGATGTGGACTCTGAAAATACCGTCGTACGGGTCTACCGTAGCAGCGTCGAGGTGGTGGATGCGCTAGGCAACACCCAGACCATCCGGCAGGGACAGTCGTTTGTCGTCGGTCAAGGCACGATCGAGCAGATTGATGAGAAGAATATCGCTGCGGCAGAGGGCCAGTTGCGCATGTTGGATCTGGTCGTCGCTCCGGATGCGGTGGAGCTGGCGGTGAGCAGCTTGCCCCTGGGCGCAACCCTTCGCGTCGACGGGATCGAATTGGGGGAAACCCCCTTGACCTCGATGGTCCGTCCGGGCACGCGGGAGGTGGTGATCACTCGGCCGGGCCACGAATCGGTCCGCGAGTTGATGCACCTCGTTCCGGGGACCAAAGTCTCGCGGATGTTCGAGCTCTCCGAATCCGGTTTACCCGTTGTTCGCCCCGCGCCGCGATCGCCGGCGATGGTCGATCGGCCCAGAGCGAGAACACCGGAAGACCTCGTCGGACTGGCCCGCTCCCATCGCCAGACCGGTCGTTGGAAAGAGGCGCTCAGGGCCTATCAGCATCTCATCGAACGTTTTCCCAACAGCGCCCTCGGACGCGCGGCACTGGTCTCCATGGGACAGATTCAGTTGGAGCGGCTGGGACGGCCCGAGAGCGCGCTGCGATCGTTTGATCAGTACCTCCGGATCGCCGGGCACGGCACCTTGGCGCAGGAAGCGGCCTTCGGACGAACCCAGGCATTGCGCGCCCTGGGTCGGCACACAGCAGAACGGTCGTCTCTGCGCGCGTTTTTGCGGGACTTTCCCGACGCCATACAGGTTCCCCGTGTACAGGAACGACTGGATCAATTAAAATAACCCGCATGGGATCAGGACTTCGCCTGCCAATCGCCATCAGTCGAATCGCCATCGTTTTTGTCTCGGCGGCCACGTGGACGTCGGGGGCGTCTTGCAGTGTGCAGCGCCTGCTCATCGAGCGCAGCGAAATCGACTCGGGTGCAAGTGGGGATGCGGATTCCGATTCAGATGCGGACGCGGATACCGACACGGATACTGATACAGATTCGGATGCGGACACCGACATTGACGTGGATGTCGATGTTGACGTCGACTCAGACACAGACACCGATCCGTTCATCGATACGGACACGGTTTTTCACCCCTGCCAAGAGAACAATACCCTCACCGTGCCCAGCTCCGGCTCAGGGGTACTGTCCGGGGTGAACCGGTACGAAATGGAAAGCAATGCCGAGTGTTGGTACGGATCCTCCTTTTCGACGAGCGGTCCCGAGGAGATTTGGAAACTGGAATTGGCCTCCACCATTGGCCTGTTCGTACGTGCGGTCAAAACCGACGAAAACATCGAGAATTGCGAGCTCAACGCTTACATCGTCTCAGAATGTATTCACGACGGCGAGGCGAACTGCGATTACCCTTATCCCGCGGCCATTTGCCTCAGCGATCTGACCTGCGTCAGGGCGACCGGAGACATTCATACCGCCACGTGGTTCTTTTCGTTTGTCGATGAATACGAAGTATTGTGGCTGATCTTCGACACCAATCCGATTTGCGAGGTTACCTATGAATTCGAAGTGGGGCACATGGGCATTGACGCCGGATTGTAAAAAATCCCCCCATTTCCTTCCTCGAAATCCACTTGGCAAATTAGAGCATCTGCCCTAATCCAACCCGGGGCACCTTTGCCGAGGAGGACCGATGCGGATCAACAGCACAATAGCGGTACTCATCTTCTGGAGCGGGATGTTGCTGATCACCTGCGAAGACAAATCCCGTCTGGATACGCCCGACAACCCCTCCGGCGGTGACAGCGACGCTGATGGAGACGGGGATGGGGACGACGACAATGACGGTTTTGATGATGACGATAACGACGACGACGACGATAACAATCAAGATAGTGAATCAGCGGGGATCGACGGCTGCGAGGGGGTCGATTTTCTCTTCGTTTTAGACAATTCGGGCTCAATGGAGGACGAGCAAGCCAATCTTATCAACAGCTTCCCCGGCTTCATCTCGGCGATCACCGAGGCGCTTGACCTGGACGACTACCACATCATGGTCATCGACACGGACCCGGCCAAGAACAATGGATCGAGTACGATGACCTGTGGCTCACCCGGCTGCTGTATCGAGTGGTGCGAGACCAACGTCAATACCAGTTTTGCCCAATGTCGCGAGGACGCCGCCGATCCTTTCAAGCTCTGTGGTGAATGGTTGGGGGATGACGATGCCGCGTGCAATGTTATTCTCGGCGCAGGGCACGTGGGCGCCAACATCAACGCGGACTGCCAATTGGCCGAAGACCACCGCTACATTGTTGAAGGACAGCCCGACTTGAACGGAACCTTTGCCTGCATCGCCGACGTCGGCGTGGATGGACAGGGGAACGAAAAGCCGATGGAGGCGATGTCCCAGGCGGTGGGTCCTCTCGCGGCACCGGGGGAGTGCAACGAGGGCTTCATCCGCGAAAAGGCGGTCTTGGTGGTCACCTTTATCACCGATGAGAACGACGAGTGCACCCCGGATGATCAGAACGGCGATGAGTGCTCTGCCGGTGATCCGGTGGACTGGCGCCAGGCACTGGTCGATGCCAAGGACGGGAACGACAAAGCGATAGTGGTGCTGGGTGTGTTTGGCGACAACGATCTGCCGGACGGGATCTGCGAAGAGTACGATCAGGGGGGAAACGGCGCCGAGGGATCGCCCCGGCTGAGGGAGTTTCTCACCTCGTTCGATGAGGACCATCGCCAGTATTGCAGCGTTTGTTTAGAGAGCTACGCCTCCTGTTTCAACGAAGCCGTAGAGGATATCGTCACGACCTGTGACGACGACATTATTGAATGATCCCTGAGAAGTAACCAGCAAATCTGCACGAGCCCTGTTGAAAGGGCAACCGCAAGGGATTGCCCCTACGTGCGCCGGGCATGGCGCGCAGCGCCAGGACCGGCGTTGGAGAGAGGAGCTTTGAGCGAACCGGAGAGGGACCCCGGAGATCAAGCCCAG
>JANQET010000444.1 GCA_028278265.1 Myxococcota bacterium | reverse complement strand
CTCGATCCTGTTCTTGTCGTCCAACAGGAGCATGTGCTCCGACCCCACGTTGCTGGTCATAATCGCGATAACATTGGTGAAATCGACAGTGCGCCCCTGGTGTGGGAGCCGGGGGCGGGCAACCGCCCCTAGCTACCCTATACGTAAATAATTGAAATCGTTGTAGTCAATCCCCTGTGGTTGCCCTTTTATATGAATAAAGAGGAGGGGGTAATATGTCGCATAGCGAACGATTACTTGACTTTTGGCACAGTATAACTAGTTTGGCCTCACGGTTGCGCGTCGGAGCGCCCAGGAGGATCCGCGGATGCCGATTTACGAATACTATTGTAAAGCTTGCGGTCATGAATTCGAGCTGATTCAGAAGATCACCGATCGCCCGATTCGAAAATGTGAGGAGTGTGGAAAGCTTCAGGCCAGACGGAAGATTTCCCAGACCAGTTTCGTGCTCAAGGGATCGGGGTGGTACGTCACCGATTACGGCGGCAAAAAACCGAGTGAATCTGCCAAAAACGGCAACGGGACGAGCAACGGCAACGGCTCGAGCAATGAGTCGAAGAGCAGCGATTCCAAATCCTCCGAGAAGAAGACGGAAACCAAGAGCACCTCGGGAGATGCCAAGGCCGCGTCCGCATAGGCGCTCTGTCGGTTCAGCCATAATGCCCCAGTGAGGGACGACAGCCGATTATCCCGTCAGGATCTCCCCTGCCTTGTAAAAAACAACAGATGGGTCACAATTTCGACTTAACCCGAGCGGGGCTTTGAGAGTATGATGGGCCATGTCAAATTCTACGAATGCGGATAGCGCTCCGAGCGCAGAATCTCGGAGCAGCGGCAACCAGCGGCGGGACAGCCTGTTGCCCATGGGCAACGGGGAGTCCCACGGCCGGTTCGGCACCTTCGGCGGGGTGTTCACTCCCTGCGTCTTGACCATCCTCGGCGTGATCATGTTCATGCGGACCGGCTACGTGGTCGGTTACAGCGGACTGTGGGCAGCGCTGATCATTTTGGGGATCTCCAAAATCATCACCACCCTGACCACCCTGAGTATCTCGGCCATCGCCACCAACCTGGACATGCGCGTCGGCGGGGTCTACTTCATGATCTCCCGAGTGCTGGGACCCGATTTCGGCGGCAGCATCGGCATCACGCTGTTCTTCGCCAATGCGGTGGGGGTTGCCTTTTACACCATCGGTTTTTCCGAGGCCTTCTTTGCGCTGATTAATGTGCAAAATGTGATCCTGGCCCGGGTGGTTTCGACGATCATGGTCGGCGGTCTGTTTGTGCTCACCTTCAAGGGCGCGGACGTGGCGATCAAGGCCCAGTACATCGTGTTGGCCGTGCTGTTGCTGGCAGTGGTCAGCTTTCTGGTCGGCGGGGCGATGAGCTTTGACAGCGCCACGTTCGCAACCAATATGAAGACTTCCTTTACCTCGAACGTCTCTTTTTGGGCCGCCTTTGCCATCTTCTTTCCGGCGGCGACCGGCATTACCGCCGGGGCGAACATGTCCGGGGATCTGAAGAATCCGGGCAAATCGATCCCCTGGGGCACCTTGGCCGCCATCGCCTTCACCATTGTCATCTACGGGCTGCAGGTCATTCTGACCGCCGGCTCGAGCAGCCGTGAAGCGCTGCAGACCGACGGATACCAAGCCCTGCAGGATATGAGCATTTTCAGTCCGTTGATCATCGCCGGGGTGTTTGCCGCGACCCTGAGCTCGGCGCTGGGGAGCTTCCTCGGCGCCCCGCGCATTCTGCAGGCGATGGGGCAGGACCGGTTGATGGGGGTGATGGTCTTTTTCGGCAAGGGTTCGGGGGAAGCCAACGAGCCGAGGCGGGCCACGGTACTGACCTTCGTCATCGCCGTGGCGGTGATCTGGGCCGGTGACCTGAACGCGGTTGCCGAAGTGATTTCGATGTTCTTCCTCATCGCCTATGGAATGATCAACCTCTCGGCGTTTGTCGAGAGCAAGAGCGCCAACCCCAGTTTTCGGCCCAAGTTCAAATTCTTTCACTGGATCACCGGTGCTGCCGGCGCTGTGGGTTGCTTTGTGGCGATGATCAAGATCAACGAGACCTACGCCCTGATTGCGTTGGCCATCTCGGGGATCATCTATTTCTACCTGCGTAAGCGGGATATTCAGACCAGCTTCGGCGATGCCAAGCGGGGCTACATCTTCCAAAACACGCGCAACAACCTGCTCTATCTGGAGGATGCCAAGGTCCACCCCAAGAACTGGCGGCCGATTCTGGTGGCGATCACCGAAGCACCGCGCAAGACCGCCCAGCTGATTCGCGTGGGATCCTGGATCGAGAGCCAGCGGGGGTTGTATACCGTGGCCCACATCGTCGAGCGACACGGGCAAC
The DNA here is from genome assembly GCA_028278265.1 of Myxococcota bacterium. GTDB lineage: Bacteria > Myxococcota_A > Polyangia > JAAYKL01 > JAAYKL01 > JANQET01. Next base: position 2,166 of record JANQET010000444.1, on the reverse strand, counting down.
AGTTGTCCGAAAAGGTGGCCTATCGGGATGCCCACCGCAAGGAGCTCAAGCGCCAGCTGGAGGCTGACGGCATTGTGGCGTTTTCAGAAGTGGTCGCAGTGGACGATTTCTACCAGGGATTGGGCACGTTCTTGCAGAGCTACTCCATCGGCGGTTTGAGGCCGAATACGATTTTTACCGAATATCCCTTCTACGGGGATGCTCAGGACAAGGAGCGGTTCCTGAACACTCTCGATGCCCTGACCACTTTCAAGCTCAACTTGGCGGTGTTCAAACCGGGGGATATCGCCTTGAGCAAGCGTCGCCGCACCATCGATTTGTGGTGGCGCGGCGAAAAGAACGGGAGCTTGATGTCGCTGTTCGCCTACTTGATCACCCTCGATCGCAACTGGGCCCACGCCAATCTGCGGGTGTTGCGCATCGTGGACACGGACACCGATGAACGGGAGGCGCGCAAACGGTTGAACCAGCTCAAGGAGCTGACCCGGATCAACGCCAATATCGAGATCATTCGCAGCACCGATTCGCGGACGCGCATCATCGCAGAAAAGTCCGGACCAGTGGCCGATCTGGTGTTGCTCGGGATGACCGCTGCCACGGGTGAGGAGGCGCGGGACTACTTCAACCACATCGAACCGATTCTTGACGAGCTACCACCTACCGTGTTTATCTGGTCTAATGGCGAAGCCGATGTTTTTGCCTGATCCCAGGGTCAGGCCTCAGCCTTCCGGGGGGGAGAGATTCTTTGTCGAAAGCGCACTCATTTTAACGTAATTAAAGTAGTTCTATATAGTTATTAATTATAGCGAAAAATTGGTTTTACGATTATTTGTTCTCCGTCAAAACTATTGACCGTATTGTTCCCTTAGGTCTATTTTGTGAATCGTTTTAGTGGTTCGGGGTTTGTTGCTGCAGCGGCCCCGACGGCTCGATGAATTGGTGAAATTTCAACTGCAATCGGAGGTTAGAAAGATGAGTTTGTTTGGTAGCATGTGTTCGAGGTCGCCGGGAATTGGGCTAGCCGCTTTGTTGAGCCTGCTCATCCCGCTGGTGTCCCTGGCTCAGGAGGCAGAGCAAGAGACACCCCCAGCCCCTGCCGAAGCCCCGGCGCCTGAAACAGAGGCCGGGGCAGAGGCACCGGCCGAGGTGTCGGCAGAGCCCGCGCCAACGATGACCGAGCCGCCGGCGCCACCGGAGGCGCCACCGGCTGAACCGTCAGCCTCAACCCCCACAGAGGCGGCCCCGGTCGACGATCCTGTACAACCGCCGGAAGCGACGGCTGAAGCCGCCGAGGAAGAGGCACCGAGCGAGGATATCGAGGAGATCGTGATCACCGCCACTCGCCGGAAAACCAAGCTTCTGGAAACGCCGGTCGCGGTCACGGTGCTCGATCCAGACATGCTGTTCGAGCGCAGCATCACCAACATATTGACCATCGAGACCCTGGTGCCCAGCCTCAAGGTACAGGACCAACGAACCCTGGGCATGGGCGCGGTGCAACTCAGCATGCGCGGCATCGGCAACACCAACTTCACCGAGCAGGGGGATCCCAACGTGGGCTTTCACGTGGACTCGATCTATCTCTCCCGTCCCCAAGCGGCGATCTCCTTTCTCTACGATGTGGAACGCATCGAAGTGCTGCGCGGGCCCCAGGGAACCCTGTTCGGCCGCAACTCCACCGCCGGGACCATCAACGTTGTCACCGTCAAACCCCAGTTCAACAAAGAGAGCGGCAGAATCGAAGGCGAGCTGGGACGGTTCAACCAGCGGCTGCTGCGCGGAGTGGTCAACCTGCCGGTGATCGACGATGTCTTGGCGCTGCGAGTCACCGCTTTTGGACACGGCCGTGACAGCTACTTCGATCTGCAACCCGACGACATTCTCTGCGATGGGGACGGCTACGATTTCTGCACGCAGGACGACGCGACCTGGGACGGGGAGGGCAACCTCACCGGCAGCGGCAACAACGACGCGTTGGGGGGCAATCCCTACCTGGCTTACGGGGACCCCACCGATACCAAAGACGGCGCGGGCAGTATTCACGAGCGGGGCTTTCGCGTCGCCGCGCGGTTGGCGCCGTTGGGGTGGCTCGAGTCGATGAAATCCCACGGCACTTTCGAGCTCAACGCCTCCTACGAAAAATTTTACAGCGAGTCGCCGGCTGCG
>JANQET010000427.1 GCA_028278265.1 Myxococcota bacterium | reverse complement strand
CGATCGTTATCCCGGTCGATTTTGACGGTCAAAAAATCTCCACTGAAGCAGCGGCAACGGGCCTGGGACGGACAGTGGACCGATTTGGGGCAGCGCACTTTTTGGTGGCTCAAGCGGGGCTCGACCCAGCGGTTGATGATCGTGAACAATCGGTTGGCCTTGTGATCGTGCAGGTGGTGGAACTGGTAGAACCCCAGCGAAGAGTGGGCATAGGGGCGCGCCAAGCGTTCGTTGTTGGAGATGTAGCCGGGGACACCGAGGCATTCCCCCTGTTCGGTGAGCAGGTTGCCCTGGCGATCGTAGCGATAGCGAATGCGGTAGTCCGGTTTCCCGTCGACGGGCTGCACCAGCAGATCATCGGTGCTCACCCGCTCCCGATACTGATCCGAGTAGTCGAACCGTTCGAGAATCAGGCGTCCCTTGCCGTCATATTTGTACCTGACTTTCAGATGGGGCTTTCCTTCGGCGTTGAAATCCGATTCCCGAGCCACCAGACGGCCCCGGCGGTTGTAGTAGAATTTGCTGTCGATCCGTGGATTCGCCGGGTCCGACGGATTGTCGATGGCGAGTAGCAAGTCGGGCTTGCCGTCTCGTCTTTTGTCCACCACCATCATCAAGCCCTCATCGTAGTAACAGCTGCAGTTGGCCCGGCGGGGGCAGGGGGCGTCATCAGGACAGGAGCGCAACGGTTTGCCGTGGGGGATCCCCCTGATTTTCCCGGTTGAACGGCGTTTTTTCGCTGCGTTCAAGTCCGCACCGCACCAGAGCAGCAACAGGCAGCAGACCGCATAGGCCCTTAGGCGAAGTCTCCCGATGGGGGGGCCGTAGCGCGGAGATAACGGTGTGGTCACGTTTTGATCCTCGTCGCACCGCGTCTTCGAAGCGGTGGGGCAGCGCCCGGGGTCAACCGGATAATTATCCAAGGCGACCTGAAATTCAAGCATCAAAGGTATGGTCCGTCGATAGGCCCCCATTTGCCCTGAGGTCGGTTCGCCGACGCGGATTGGGCGATTTTCAAAAAAAGTTAGCAACACTTGGGCCCAAACAGTCGATAGGGGAGTCATGGGCAATCCCACTCACCACCTCAAAGGGGGTCGGGAGCGGGTCAGTTTCAAAAGGAGATGCCATGATCACCATTCACTGGGGAAGTCGTTTGTTGTTAGCCGTCGCCCTTTGTCTCACCACAGATGCGCTCTGCGCCAAGCGGCCATCGACGGCCAGTGCCGGCGAGCACACCGATGAGGTGCAGCTGATCGTCGGGGAGCAGCGGGTGTTCAATGCGGCGAATGTGGACAGCTTCTCAGAGAGCACCCGTGGTGTGATCGAGGTCAAAATCCCCCGCGACGGCCGTAAAATGGTGGTCACCGCCGCTCGAGCCGGCACCACTTCCCTACTGTTGATCATGAAAAACGGCGTGCAAAAGACACTACTGTTCACTGTCTATTCCCACCGACCCGAGGCGATTATCACCGAGTTGGAGCAGCTGACCACCGAGCAGCCCGGCCTGAGCTTGCGTCAGATCGGGCAGCGCATCTTCATCGATGGCGTCGTCGCAACCAAGGCGGCCCGGGCCAGGGTCGAACAGGTCGCAGAGCTCTACTCCGGTCAGGTCTCCTCCCTGGTGCAGACCGATCCGGATCTCGTTCGCCCGCGGACCAATATTCGACTGGATTTGACGTTTGTTGAACGCAGGGCGCGGCGGGCTTACGGTGTCGGTATCTCTTGGCCGGCCGAGGTGGGCGGCTCGCACACGGTCAGCGGTAGTCTCGATTTATTGACCGGAACACCGGCCGCTTCCTACGAAGTCGTCGACCAATCACTGCCGTCGCTCAAGGCCGCGGAGATCGACGGGTATGTCAAGATTCGCAAACAGGCCACCCTCGTCACGACGAGTGGCAACCTGGCCACCTATTTGTCCGGAGGGGAGGTGAATGTCGCCGTCTCCGGCTCCCAGGCGGCCGAGCTGAGAACCGTGCCTTACGGGTGCAAGCTCTCGGTGCTTCCCCGATTGAGCACCGGTGCCAATGTTCTCGATCTCAAGGTCGACGCCGAGGTCGCCGAGCTCGCTGAAACCGGACAGGACGTTCCGGGCCGGACCCTGTCCCGCATCGAGACTCTGGTCCATCTGGGTCTGGGGCAGTCCATTCTGCTCTCTGGACTCGATGCCCAGTCCGAAAGCGACGGCACCAGTGGTCTGCCCCTGTTGTCGAGAATTCCGATTCTGGGCTTCTTTTTCGGTACGATAAACCACCGCAGGGAGCAGACCGACGGCGTGATTTTGATTACCCCCACAGTTCTGGAAAATCTGGATAGGGAGGGGAAACGGGTGCTGGAGGAGGCATTGAGTGAGTTTGAGTCGTTTGATGGTGATTTCGAATGACCGCCTGGCACGACAGCCGCTTTGCCGATTTACCGACAGATCCGCGACAACGATGCATACGCGGCGAAAATGGTTTCATATTTGAAAATTTGTTGAAAAATAAACATAAAATTATATCAATAATAAAAAAAGTTCCCCCATTTTGCTGAATTGGTGGTATAGTTACCCTACTAGCTCGTGCGCAGTGATTTGTTGCCCATTGACCGTGTGTCCTGGCTGTATGCTGTTTCGACTGTACCGGGTTGACCCATTGTCCTCATGCCCCATGTGCCGCTTGGTAGCTCGAGTTCGAGTGCGATGTGCAGTCTTGCGATTTTGACGAGGCGAGGTGAGCAGTGCGCGTAGCGATCGGCTTCCCCACGGGGGTAGATGGGAGGTGTCCATGAACCAATCACACGCGTGTTCAGCTGCCAAACCGAAAAATCCACAGAGCAGAATTCATCTTCGTCGCCTGCAGAAGTTGCAAAAGCTGGGGCTCTTCACCAACAACGAAACCGGCGCCACCATTACGCGGGCGGTTACTGTCGATGACCTATCCGCCGCCTACGAGCTGGTGCACAGCAGTTTTGTCAGCTGTGGGTACACCCGTGCCGTGCCCTCCGGCCTTCGCGTCCGGCCTTTTGAGACGAGTAAGGATACGGCGACGTTTATCGCCAAGATCGACGGTAGGGTCGTCGGTGTGTTGAGCCTCGTGGTGGATACGTGGGATCTCGGTCTACCGTCAGAGTCGGTGTTTGGTACGGAGATCGGCGAGGTGCGACGGCAAACCGAGAGGATCGGCGAGCTCACCAGTTTGGCCATCCTCCCGGAGTTCAGGAACACGGCGGTCACCAGCGAGTTGATGCGCTGTCTGTATGCCCAATCGGTGTACGCGGGTTGCTCGGATCTGATTTGTGCGGTCAGTCGCTGGCTGGTGCCGATCTTCGGTTCGATGGGATTCGAACAGGTCGGACCCGAGAAAAACTACTCACAATCCGATGGGGCACCCGATCCGGTCAGACTGTTGCGGCTGGACAATGTGCCGACCCGCTGGCATCGGCTCCCCCCCGGGGCGGACGCGGTCAACGATTTCTGGTTTCAGTTCCACGTGGCCCAAAACCCCCACGGCGCCCAGGTCGACGATTGGCAAGCCCGCAGCGAATCGTTGTTCGACTCGCCGTATGAAATCGCCCCTCTGTTCGCCAAGTGCAGGGAACTATTCACCGAATCCAACACAAGCGAGCTGACCGCGATCAAGCGTCGGTTGGGCATGGCGTTCGAGCTGGCCGTGCCCATTGACGTGCTCCGATCGTACCATCGGGCGACCGAGTCGATCCGGCTTCGGCTCAACAGGACCGGTCGTGCAGTGGCGCAGCAGCCC
>JANQET010000426.1 GCA_028278265.1 Myxococcota bacterium | reverse complement strand
GACATCGTCGACGGGTTGCGCCCTTTCTCGGCAGGGGAGGGGACGGAAAATCCGGCGCTGAATATTTCACGGGTGGCCGTCTGTGCGGTTTCGGGCATGGTTCCCGGGCCCCATTGCCCGCACCGGATCGACAGCTGGTTCATTCCGGGCACCTCCCCCATCGCCCGCTGCGACATCCATCGGGAAGTGGCGATCGATACCCGCACCGGCGAACGATCCTGCACCGGGGACGAACCCCACCTGCGCCGGGAAGTGTTCGAGTTCTGGCCCTCGGATCTGGCCCGGTTGTTTCGCGATGCCGGACTGCCGCGCCGGGCCCCTCCCCCCTTCAAAGCGGAATGTCGCCAACCGGTCGCCTCTGGGCACAGCTCCACCCTCGCGATCACGTCACCCAAACGGGGCATCGTGTACTCCCTGCGTTCCAGTGAAGTCGATGACCAGTTGATCGCCTTTCGCGCCACGAGCGACGCGGACGCGAGCCGTCTCTATTGGTTTGTCGATCAGAAATTGGTCGGCCGGACCGCTCCGGGCAAGACCCTGTTTTGGCGGGCAGGTCCCGGCACCTTCGAGGTCCGTGTGATCGACCAGCTGGGACGAACCGATCACCGCCCACTCGCCGTCGAGGTGGTGGAGTAGGGGAGATGGCGCGATTTCTGATCATTTGGTCGTTCGGGCTCATCCTGTTGAGCTGCGCCCGTGAGCCGGTTGTTCCGGTCGGGCCAACACCGATCGTCGCTTTTGAAAACGGCCGCCGGGAATTGCTGACCGCCCAACAGGTGCGAGCCCGGGGGTTGACGATCGTCGACTTGTCCAATCATTGGGCACCGTATCTCTTCTCGGAGCGGCACCCAAAGGCCCGGGCGGCTGGTCCCAACCGTGCCGGAAGTCTCTACCGGCAGCTGGCCAACGGGGTGCTCGTCGATTCTCCGACCCGAATCGAGGCCAACCGGAGATGGGGAAAGCGGCGGGGACAGGGGCGCAACCGCAGGGCGAAGAGCGCTGACCGTGGGGCGTCCTACCTGGAGGTCTACGGAATCCTTCCCGCGTTGACCCGGCTGCGACGCCGGGCGGTCGAAGAATTGCCCCGCCCCTGTTTCGAGCAGGTGCGGTTCGACAGAATAAGGCGGTTCAACGACACGATCCCCTACCGGGGCAACCGCGCCGCGGATCGATACGCGCAGGAGGGACGGCGGTCGGCTGCGCTGTTACGGGAGCGGATGGACCAACTGAGAACAGCGGATCCAAAGACCGCGTTGAGTTCAGCCAACCCGTACGAGGAGGCGATATTCGAGCAGGCCCTGGGGTTCGAAGCCCTGGTCGAGGCCCAGGCACAACTCGGCTGCGCCGGGCTGCTGTCGGCAGTGCGGACAGAAGGGGGACTCGATTGGCCGACCCACCGCGCCCTGTTGGCCTTTGAGCGGAAAAACCGCATTTTCGGCTGGGGCAATTTGGCTGGCCATACCCTCGAGGCGCTGAAGAAAAAGCCGGTGACCCGATTGTACGAGGCGCTCTCCCGGGTGCTGGTCGAACGGATCGCGGACGCCACCGGGGTCATCGAGGAACAGTGGCTCGCCCGATCCACCTCGGTCGCTCTGGTTCAGCTGGGCATTGCAAAACCGACTGACGCGGCAGCATTTTTACGGGATTTCGACAGCTCTGATTTCGACCATCTTGAAGTGGGTCTTCGGCTGCCCCGGCGGCCGGCCCATTACGACGAATCCCTACAGCTCAGTGCGGTGATCGATCCGGGGGATGTCTGGTACGACTTTCCCTATCGGCCGGATGGCACCCGTCTGGAACAGCCCAGGGAGCGCTCCCCCCGGCTGACCCTATTCACTGAATGGAGGGGGCAGAAGATCGAATTGATCACCATGGGCACCACTGTCGGCGGCTGGCAGAGCGAGCGGGCCCCGGATGGGTACGACTATCTGAAGTACAAGGGGTCTTCCCCGGGCGACCATCACTGGCAGCGAATCATCGCAGGTCCAGTCTGGATTCCACCGGTCACCACGCCACCCGGGGAGATCATCGCCGATGTGCCCCTGCGGGGGAGACATGTGCGGGTCATCGACTACGACCAGATCGGTCCCTGGTACGCCTCGGCTTACGGGCTGGCCGCTGCGGTGCATCGGCAACAAGGGGAAGGCGGCGAGTGGCGTGACGAAGGCATTCGAACCCACGGCTCCCACGACTACACCTCCATCGCCCATCGCCACTCCCACGGCTGTCACCGGTTGCGCAATCATCTGGCGCTGCGGCTGTTCAGTTTTGTGTTGAAACACACGCCCCACCGGCGCGAGGGCCACATCGAACAACGGGCGAGAACCACGGTGACGTTTGAAAACGAGACCTACACGATCAAATTCAGTGATCGGGGATATCATTACACGCTGCTCCGGCCGATCCCGGTCCGAGTAAAACAGGGACGTATTCGGGGGAGCCGCCGAAAACCGATCGACGGCTACCACCCCAAACCGGGAGCGGCCTACGGGCCGTCCGCAACGGCGTTGACCGGTACGGAGTTACCGCACCCTGAGGAGGGACAGTACATCCTCTAAAATCAGGTAGAGGCAGGGGACGATCACCAGGATAATCGCCGTGGCGAAGATGATGCCAAAGCCGAGGGAGATGGCCATCGGGATTAAGTGAATGGCCTGCCGCGAGGTTTCTAGGATGATCGGTGTCAGGCCGCCGAAGGTGGTCAGTGTGGTCAGCACAATCGGGCGAAACCGCCGGATACCGGCTTGGCGGATCGCATCGAAAGCAGTGGCAGCGCTCCGTTTTTTGTTGGCGTAGTGGATCATGATCAGGGCGTCGTTGACCACCACCCCGGAGAGGGCAATCACCCCCATCAGGCTGACCAGTGAGAGATCGAAGCCGAGCAGAATGTGACCGAGCACCGCGCCCACGATGCCGAACGGGATGGCGAACATCACGATCAGCGGCTGGACGTAGCTGCCGAAGGCAATCGCCAGCAGGGCGTAGACGATGGCCATGGCCAGGGCAAATCCGCCCCAGAGGGTTTGGGTCGACTCCCGCATTTCGGCCTGGGTGCCTTCGAATTGCCAGGTGATCCCCGGGAAGTCCGCCACCAGTCGGGGCAGCGCTTCATTTTTGAACGAAGCCATGACCTGGCCCATCGCCCGCTTGGGCTCCACATCCATGCCCACGGTCACCACTCGGCGGCCGTTCCGTCGATTGATGCTGGTAAACGCCTCGGTGCGGCTCACCTCGACCACCTCGAGCAACGGCACCTCGGCACCCTCGGCCGTGCGCACGACAAAGTTTTCCAGGTGGTGCAGGGACTTCCGCTCGGCTTCGGGCAGCTTGACCCGGATCTCGATCTCGTTGGTGCCCCTGAGCTGACGCAGCGCCACTGCCCCGAAAAAGGCGTCGCGGACCTGTCGTCCCACCGCGGCCGAGGTCAGCCCCAGATTGCGACCTTCGGGGAGCAGCGTGAAATCGAATTGAACCTTGCCGCGGTTGTAGTTGTCGTTCACATCACGAGTGGCTTCGAACCGCTTTGCCCGCGCCATGAAGGCTTGACTGGCCCTCTCGAGAACGTCGATATCCCCGTGGCTCAGATCCACGCTGATATCGTCGCGCCAGCCCCCCGGTCCGGATTCGGTCTCGAATGTGATTTGATCCACCCCCTCGATATCACCGATCTCGTTTCGCCAGAGCTCGATCACCTCGGGTGCGGTCATGTCTCGCTCGTCCGGTGGCTTGAGGACGATCTCCACATCTACGAAGCTCCGGCCCCGCACGTTGGTCTTGATCCCTTCGGCGACCTGGCTGAGGTTGTGTTTTTCGAACATCCTGTGGGTCGCCTCGGTCACTTCGATGGCGGTCTTGGCGGCTTGGTCCACGGTGGTTCCCACGGGTAGGGACACGCCGCACTCGATTTCATCCACAGCGGCTTCGGGCATCATGATCAGGCCCATGTGATCGCTGTACCCATATCCCCCCACCACGGCCAGCAGGGTGATCGCCACGCTCAGGGTGACATACCGGTGTCGGAGACAGACACTGAGCAAGGCCCTGTACTGGCGGTTGACCAATCGATTGAACGCACCGGCAAACCCCTGCTGCCAGCGGTGGATCAATCGTCCCACCGACGTCAGGGCGCCCGATTCAGCGTGACCCAAGTGGGCGGGGAGGATGAACAGGGCTTCGAGCAGGGAGACGGCAAATACCACTACCACCACCACGGGTAAGGGCCACCAGAATTTGCCGGTGGTACCGGGGAGGAACATCAGCGGCACAAAGGCCACGATGTTGGTCAGGATGCTGAAGATCACAGGGCCGGCGATTTCCCGCGCGCCTTTTTTGGCCGCGAGCAGCGGTCCCATTTTTCGTTGGCGGTATTCGTGGATGTTCTCCCCCATCACGATTGCGTCATCCACCACGATACCCAGCACCACGAGAAAGGCGAACATGGATATCATGTTGATGCTGATATCCACCAGGGGGAGGAACATCAGACCGCCGGCAAAGGAGATCACCATGCCCATCATCACCCAAAAGGCGAGGCGAAACTCGAGAAACACCGACAGGATGAGCAGCACGATCACGATACCGATGGCCCCGTTTTTCAACAGCAGGAAGAGCCGGTCCTGGTAGTCTTTGGCGCGGTTGCCGTCGATTCGGTGGTGCACGCCGGGCGGGAGGCTCTGGGCGAATTCATCCATGATCGATTGCACCGCATCGGCAATGGCCAACGGGGATTGATCCCCCACGCGAAAGATCTCGATCCCCACGGCGGGTTGCCGGTTGAACTGGGAGTGAAATCCGATCTCCTCGAATCCGTCGCGGATGTCGGCCAGGTCGGAGAGCAGCACCCGAGCGCCCTGATCAGAGGTGATCACCGGTATTTGACCCAGATCAGCGGCCCATTGTTTGCGGTCCTTCATCCGCAGGAGAATCTCCCCTTTTGCGGTGGCCACCGAGCCGGCAGGTACGTCCCGACTCGATTGCTCGATGATGCGGGCCACCTGGCCCAAGGTGAGGTTGTGCTCGCGCAGCCGGTGCTGGGGTATTTCTACGTGGGTGACATACGCCGGCACCCGCCGCAGCTCTACCTGGGTGATCCGGGGATCGCTCAGCAGCCGGTCGCGCAATCGCTCGGCCAGCTGCCTGAGGGTCCACACCTCTACCTCCCCGAACAGACTGATCTCCATCACGTCCCGTTGGCGCACCTGGAGGGTGACCTCGGGTTTTTCGATATCCTCGGCAAAGGTGCGGATCCGAGAGATGGCCTGTTCGATGTCCTGGAACGCCTTCATCCGGTCGGTGCCGGGCACGAGCTCGAATCGGACCGTGCCCCGCCCCTCCCGGGCTGTGGAGGTCATCTCCTTGATGCCCTGCAGCCCTTTGACGATCTCCTCGATAGGCAGCAGGATGCCTTGCTCCACCTCTGATGGATCGGCCCCGGGATACCGCACCCGGACCTCCACGATGTCCAGCTCAAACGGTGGATAGACCTCTTTTTGAATGGTGAACGCCGACCAGATGCCCCCGCCGAGAACGATGATCATCAGCAGGTTGGCCGCGATATGATTCCGGGCCATCCAGGCGATGGGACCCGTGTTCCAGCGGGCGGGCGGCTCTGACGACGGTGGGTTCATCTACCGGCTGCCTCCAGCCGAGGTCCGAACATCGGGGGCGCCCGCATCTCGTCCACTATCGGCCGTCGAGTTGTCCCGGGCTCGCTGGCGGCCCACGCGGAGCTTGGCCCCTTCGGCCACGGTGCTCAAATTGGTGGTGACCACCCGGTCCCCGTCGGTGAGGCCACTCTCGACGAACGCGTGGATCTCGTTTTGAAAGGCGATCCGTACGGGCTGAATTCGCAGCCGGTTCTCCTTCATCAGCCAGACCGTATTCCCCTTGCGAAGATGGGCGCGTTCGATACGGAAGACATTGTCGATCGTCTCGGCCTGTATCTGTACTTCCACATACGCACCGATGATCAACGGGGGTCGATCCGTGTCCGGGGAGCGGATGTTCAACGGATCGTCTACGGCTACGAGCACCCGGGCCATCCGCGTCTTCTCCTCCAGCGCGCCGAGCAACTTGTGCAACCGTCCGTCCCGATAGAGCCCTTCGGGCCAGGCCGTCTTGTGTCGAATGCGGACCGGGGATCCGGTCTCGGCGGGACGCTTGGGAAAGGAGAGCCGGCGAAGCTTCGACAAGGGCACCGTTGTCTCCACCCAATAGGTCTCCACCCCGACCAACCGTCCCAGATTGTCTCCGGGGGAAACACGGGATCCGACATTTACGTCGCGGCTGAGGATGTGGGCATCGAATGGTGCCGTGATGCGCGTGCGCCTCAAATCCAACTCGGCCTGGGTCACGGCAACCCGGGCCGCCGCCACCTTGGATTTGGCCGTGTTGAGCTGAGGCCGGCGCAGAACCAAGGCCTTGTCTCTGTCCGAGAGGGCCTCCCCGAGCATCTCGAATTCCTTTTGCGCCAAGGACTGGCGTCCCATTTCGAGATCCAGCTCTGCGATCGCCTGATCGAGCGCCGTCTTCTTCTGTTGCAGCGTGTTCTGGTAATCCACCGGCTCGATTCTGAGCAGGGTGTGGCCTTTTGTCACCTGGCCGCCGGGAGTGAACGCCGGCGATCGCTTGACCACGATACCTTCGACCCGGGTGCTGAGGGTTAAATCCTCTGCCGCGACGACGGTGCCCATTGCGGTGAGCGTCGGTCGGTAGGTCCCCTTTTTGACCGAGGTCACCTCCACCAACATCGCGGTCTCCTTGGTCGCGCCCACTCGAACGGCTCTGGGCTCGGTAAAGAAGATCAACGCGGTGATGCCGGCGCCCATGGCCAATACAAAAACAGAGAGAAATAGACTCTTGATCCAGTTGGACTTGCTTTTTCCAGTGGACGATCCGGTTGGGCTGGACTGGGGATTGTCTGTCATCTGTCACCCGTTGGGCACACCGTTCAACAGCGTTAACCAGTTGACCGGGGGTATCTCCCTTCAAACTAACCGAATCCCTTGAGATGTGCCACCGTAATCTCCGGGCAGAAAGAGGAGGAACCGCGGTGAATCACGGGTTGATGGCGGTCGCTCACTGATGGGCCGTTTGGGGGATGTAGCTACGGGCGAATGCCCCACTTTTTGAGATAATTGGACAGGTGCTGCCGGGTGCAGTGGATCCCTTTGGCATTGAGCCGGCGCTCGGTTTCGTTGAGCACGCCCCCGCTCTCGTGAAAGGTGGCGATGACCTCTTTCTTGTACTTCTCGTAGTGCCCGGTGGCGGTCGGTTCGATCTTCTCCCCCCGCAGGCGCCGGGCCACCCGCCCTTCGCCGAACCGCTGGTGGAAGACCTCTCTGATTCCCTGCTCCGGATCGCCGCTCTCCCGCACCCGGGTGGCCACCCGATCGGCGAGATCGTCCAACCCGCGGACGTTCTTCTCGGCAAAGCCGTCGAGGCAGAGCACTTCGAAATGGTCTCCCGTCAGCAGGGGCAGCACCTCCTCTTGGGGAACCCCTTGTCGGTCGAGCCGTCGGCGCAGTGCGTTCAGAAAGAGCGCCGGAATGTCCGCCACCCGTTCGGCCAGCGACGGAACCGCCACCGTGCGCACCCGATTGAGCAGATCGGTCGCCAGCCCGAACGATGGACCGGCTGCGTTCGAGCCGAAGACAAAGCGCACCTTGACCCGGCGATGGGTCGGATCCCCCATGCGCTGCACCGTACCGTCCTCAATGACCTTCAGCAAGCTGCGCTGTACCCGGTGGGGCAGGTTGTGCAGCTCGTCCAAAAAGAGCACCCCCTCGTGGGCCAGCTCGATCAGACCCGGCCTCGCCGCCACTTCGGAATAGGCCTTCTGGCCCACGCCGAACAGGGTCGAAACCGCATTCTCATGGCTGGCGAATTGGGCGGCGTTGTGATCGACAAAGGGCAGCTTTTCTCCCCCGCCTTGCATCATCCCGGCGATCGCCTCGGCAGCCAGCTGTTTCCCGGCCCCGGTCTCGCCGGTGAGCAACAGGTGCCGACCGGAAATGTTCGCTTCCCGCAGCTCGCTGATCAAGGGACCGGTGTGAAAGCTGCCCACCATGCCGAAACGCTCCGTGGGGGGTGGCCGCAAGATGGTGCGGGCGTCCTCGAGAAAAACGAGCACTGCGCGACCGACTCGAATCACACTCGGACTGGAGAGTCGCCGACGTCCCTCCACCGGCGTCCCGTCGACAAAGGTGCCGTTCTTGCTCTTTTGGTCTTCGATGCGAAAGCCGTCTTTGCGCTGGGTAATGCGAAAGTGGTTTTTGGAGACCTGATCGTCCCGCAGGGCCAGGCTCGATTTGGAGGCGCGCCCCACGGTAAACGGAGAGCACAGATGGCACCGGTCCACGGTGACCGCACCTGTCGGTGCATAGGCGACGAGGATCCCGGGCAGGGGATCGGCCGGATCGAATCCGTCGGTCTGTTGGTCAGAGGTGGGCGCCATTGTAGAATCGGTCATCCTCCCGGGTGTAGCCGATCTGGTGCTTTAAGAACAATAAAAAGTCGTGATAGAATCCGGCCCCATGGCCGATGCTGAGGACAGGATTAAACCGAACGCCCTGATCAACGGAAAATACCGCATCATCCGCGCGATCGACGAAGGGGGCATGGGGGCGGTGTTCGAGGCGGATCAGGTGGATTTGGGTCGGCCGGTCGCACTGAAAGTGATCCAACCCTCCCTGCTGACCAAGGATCGGGACGGCATCATCCGCCGCTTCGACCGGGAGGCCAAAACCACGGCCCGGTTGAACCATCCCCACATTTGCGAGGTGATCGACCGGGGACTGACAGACGGGGGCGTCCCCTACATGGTGATGCCCTTGCTGAAGGGCAACAGCCTGCGCACCCTGTTCAACCGGCAGAGCCTCTCCCTCGAGCCCCTGATCACGATTATCGACCAGACGTTGTCGGCCCTCCAAGCGGCACACGGACAACAGGTGGTGCATCGGGATCTCAAGCCGGAGAACATTTTCATCACCGAGCTCGAGGATCAGCTGCTGGTCAAGCTGCTCGACTTCGGCATCTCCAAGCTCCTCGGCAAGGAGCAGGTGACCCAGTTGACCGCTACCGGAGCGGTGCTGGGTACGGCTGAGTACATGTCCCCCGAACAGGCGATGGGTGCCGGAGATGTGGACTTTCGGACCGATATCTACGCGGCCGGGGTCATCCTGTACGAGGGGCTCACCGGGACGCGACCTTTTTCCGGTAGTTCTTACAACGAGTTGATGCACAACATCATCAGCAAGCCGTTCGATGCGCCGCGGAGCATCAACCCCTCGGTTCCGGCTGCGGTCGATCAGGTCGTGATCAAGGCAATGGCCCGCGATTCAGCCCTTCGGTTTCAAAGCGCGGGGGAGATGCGACTGGCCTTGAAAGAGGCGATCGTAACCCGCGAATCGGTGCAGTATCGTCCGCCCGGGCGGGAGTCGGTGCTCGCCACTGCCGGTACGTCGCCCGGCGTCGGTATCCGTCGCCCGCGTCGCTGGCGGCTCATCGCGCTCGTCGCCCTGGCGGTAATTGCGCTGGTCGGCTCGATCGCCTTTGCTGTATTTCGCCCCGGCGATAAACCGAGCGAGCCCTCCGTGGAGGTCGAGGCGGTCG